>JBFFJV010000125.1:0-7365 GCA_041555695.1 Thiohalomonadaceae bacterium
CGACTTACCCGAGCCGGTACCACCAACAAAAAGAATCAGCCCTCGTTTGGCCATAATCACATCACTCAGTATCGGAGGCAGATCCAGATCCTTCATATTCGGGATCTCGGTCTTGATATTTCGTACCACCATCGAGACTTCATTACGCTGGCGGAAGATGTTGACACGAAAACGGCCGACACCCGGTTCGGAGATCGCCAGATTCATCTCCAACTCATGTGAAAACTCCTTACGCTGATCCTCGCTCATAATCGATTCGGCAATTTCAAACACACGCCCCGGAGTCATCGCCTCCTTTTCCAGCGGTTTTAACATGCCGTGAAACTTTGCCGCCGGAGGAGCACCGGTACTGAGGTAAAGATCGGAGCCGTCTTTGGCCGCGAGGATGCGCAGGTAGTCTTTAAATTCCATGATTTATCTTTTGTGGTTGGTAAAGAGAAAACAGCTTATAAGGGAAAACTAAACCGACAACAACACGAGTGTTTGCTGGGAAGACTGAAAAATTATTTACCGGCACGTACCAGCCCGCCCAGGCCGGCCTTCTCCAGGGCTTGAGCAAGATCCCGGCGAATGATCTGCGGATTATCCGCCTGCAGCGCTTTTTTCAGCAAACTACGGGCGCGACGCCGGCTGAAACTGCGAATAACCCACTTTATGCGCGCCAGGCTGGATGAGGCCATACTCAGGCTCTCTACCCCCATACCCAACATCAGCAGTGCGGCCATCGGGTCACCCGCCATCTCACCGCAAATGCTGACCGGTGTCTTTTGCTTCCTGGCGCCATCGACAACGGCCTGTACCGCACGTAACACCGAGGGGTGAAGTGAGTCATAAAGTTCGGCCACGCGAGGGTTGTTACGATCCACGGCCAGCAGGTACTGGGTGAGGTCGTTACTACCGATAGAGAGAAAATCTGCGCGCGCGGCCAGCTGATCGATTTGGTAAATAATCGATGGTACTTCCACCATCGCACCGATAGGCGGTAGCGGTAACTCCAGTCCCTCCTCCATCAACTCGGCGTGGGCACGAATGATCAAGGCATTGGCATCGGCAAATTCGTCCAGTGTCGCGATCATCGGCAACAATAATTTCAAATTTCCCAATCCGATATTGGCCTTGAGCATGGCACGGATCTGGGTGATAAAAATTTCCGGATGATCAAGGGTTACACGGATGCCGCGCCAGCCAAGAAACGGATTGTCTTCAACGATAGGGAAATAGGGCAACGCCTTATCCCCCCCGATATCAAGGGTGCGCATCGTCACCGGATTAGGGTGAAAGGACTCCAGCACCTGGCGATAAAGTTTACTCTGCGACTCCTCACCGGGAAAACGCTCGCGAATCATAAAGGGAAACTCGGTACGGTAGAGCCCGACCCCTTCAGCGCCACTATTAAGTGAGGGGGCGATATCTGAGACCAGACCGGTATTGGCGTAGAGTGAAATACGATAACCCTCTTCACTCTCAGCGGGAAGCTCACGCAGCTCCTGCAGCCCTTCGGTCAGCTCCTGCTCCTCTTTTTGCAGACGACGGAACTCGCGCTTAATGGCAGCGGGGGCATTGATATAGACACGCCCGGCATAGCCATCAACAATGACCTCTCGCTCACCAACTCGGCTCACCGGCAGGCCATCCACCCCCATTACTGCGGGGATCCCCAGAGCCCTTGCAAGAATAGCGGTGTGTGAGGTGGTGGAACCACGCGCCGAGATCACCCCGGCAAGACTTTTCGGCGGGATCTCCGCCAGCATAGAGGCACTGATCTCCTCACCCACCAAAATCGTATTACGGGGGTAACGCCGTTTCTTGCTGCCCCCAGGTGTCAACTCGGGCGCCTGCTCCAGTGCCTGCAACAGACGGCGACTTAAATCGCGGATATCCTCGGCACGCTCACGCAGGTAGGGGTCTTCCATCTCACGAAAGATGCGGATGTGTTCGCTCGCCGTCTCGCGAAGCGCACCGGGGGCCCAGTTACCGGCCGCAATTCCCTTGAGGATCGGCTCGATCAGACTGTGACTCTCCAGCATCATTAGATAGGCATCGAACAGGGCACTGTCTGCGGTGGGTAGAGCCTCGCCCATGTTCTCCACCATCCCACGCACCTCCAGCTTCACCACCTTGACTGCCTGGAGAAAACGCTTTTTCTCGGCCGCGGTATCCTCCACGGTGCGATCGGGGACCGTCTCAATATCGGCACTCTGCTGTAACACCACGGCACGCCCTATGGCAACGCCTGAAGCACCGGGCAGCCCCTTTAGAGAGAGCGCCTCAAGCGCCTTTTTTGACTGTAATCCATCAATGCCACCGCTGACCTCGGCATGGGCGATAGCCCCGGCCAGCTGTGCGGCAATGGTCACGACAAAGGTGACAACATCCTCATCGTAGCGGCGCTGGCTACGCTGTTGCAGCACCAGTACCCCCAGCACCTTGCGGTGGTGAATGATCGGCACACCAAGAAAACCGTGGTAGCGTTCCTCACCGGTCTCGGCAAAGTAGCGGTAGCTGGGGTGCTCGATAGCGCTATCAAGATTGAGGGGTTCAGCGCGCTCGGCCACCAGGCCGACCAGCCCCTGATTATTCGCCAAACGAACCGCCCCAATGGACTCGGGATGCAGACCATCGCTGGCCATTAGCGTCAAATCGCTGTTATCCAGGTTACTCAAATAGATCGAACAGACGTCCACATCCAGCTCGCCTTTCACTCGCGAGACAATGATGGACAGTGCCTGTTCCAGATTGCGGGCATCATTCACCGCCTGAACGATGCTGCGCAGCGTATCGAGCATGCAGACTCCCTTGTTGGTGCTTGTGATTAGTGTGGTGTTACTGCACCACCCTACTTTCTGTGTCGCAGGGCGTAACGCGGTGGGTGCTGGCGTTTTGGCCGGTCGCTCTCATTCGGGAAGAGTAATGGTTCGAGCTCTTTTAAGGCACGCTCATAAACGCGACGCTTGAAAAACACGATCTCCTTGAGCGGTAGCCAGTAATCGACCCAGCGCCAGTCCTCAAACTCCGGCTGGTCACTGCGATCGAGGCGCACCGCATCATCCTCAGCCAGCAGACGCAACACAAACCAGCGCTGCTTCTGGCCAATACAGAGCGGACGACTATGAAAACGGATAAAACGCCGCGGCAGCTTGTAGCGCAACCAGTTCTGGGTGCAGCCGATGATCTCCACATGTTCCGGCTCCAGCCCGATCTCCTCGTGCAACTCGCGATAGAGCGCCTGCTCGACGGTCTCGTCGCGCTTAATACCGCCCTGTGGGAACTGCCAGGAACTCTGCCCCAGGCGTCGAGCCCACAGCACGCGCCCCTCCTGATTACTCAGGATTATCCCGACATTTGCCCGGTAGCCTTGTGAATCAATCACTTATAATAACGCCTATTTCTCAATACCTATGATTCATCCACAACTGTGACGTGGCGGCAAATCCCCAGCGGTGGAACCGCAGAAGTGCCATCGCAGGCATGGAGTTACAACCCCTCGCCCTATATTATGTGAACTCTTTTTCATCACATCCCTGGGAGTAAGACCTTGAGTTTGGCCATATTCGACCTCGACAACACCCTGCTGGGCGGCGACAGCGACTACCTGTGGGGCCACTTTCTGGTAGAGCAGGGCCTCGTCGACGCTGACTACTACGAGCGCGAGAACCAGCGCTATTATGAGGAGTATCAGTCAGGCACCCTCGACATCTTCGAGTTCCTGCGTTTCAGCCTGAAGCCGTTGGCCGAACACGATCTGGCCACCCTGCAGGACTGGCACCAGCACTTTATGACGGAGAAGATCATTCCAATTATGTTGCCCAAGGCCGGCGAATTACTCCAGCAGCACCGTGATGCGGGCGACTATCTATTAATTATTACCGCTACCAACCTGTTTGTTACTGCCCCCATCGCCAAAATGCTCGGAGTGGATCACATCCTGGCAACCGATCCGGAGCTCATCAATGGCCGCTACAGCGGCGAGGTAGAGGGTACCCCCTGCTTTCAGCATGGCAAGGTGACCCGCCTTACCGAATGGCTGGCACAAACCGGTCACAACCTGGCAGACAGCTGGTTCTACAGCGACTCCCATAACGACCTGCCACTGCTGGAGATGGTGACCCATCCGGTAGCGGTTGATGCCGATGAGACACTGGCCACCCATGCCGAGGCTAAAGGCTGGCCTCACATCAGCCTGCGCTAGCCGATGAAGGCGCTGCCGCTACTCCTCACCCTGCTGCTGCTCGCCATATCGGCGCTGCTGTTGTCGCTAATGGTGGGGAGTGTGACGGTGGCACCGGCGGAACTCCCCTCCATCCTCTTCGGCCAGGGGGGCGATGAGGCGGGTAGCATGAGCCGAGAGATCGTGCTGCAACTGCGGCTGCCGCGTGCCCTCGCCGCCTTCGCCGTAGGTGGCCTGCTGGCCCTCGCCGGTGTACAGATGCAGGTATTGCTGGGTAATCCACTGGCGGATCCCTATGTACTGGGCATCTCCGGCGGTGCCGCGGTAGGGGCACTACTGGCGCTGCTCGCCGGGGGGGCTATCCTTGCCGTCAACGGTGCGGCACTGGTCGGCGCACTGGGCTCCATGGTGCTGGTATTCGGGCTGGCACATGGACGTGGTGTCTGGTCACCCACCCGACTGCTGCTCACCGGTGTCGTCGTCGCCGCTGGCTGGGGTGCGTTGATCAGCTTCCTGCTGGCAGTAGCGCCGCCACATAACCTGCCGGGGATGCTGTTCTGGTTAATGGGCGACCTCAGCCACGCCGATCAGGCGCTGCCCGCGCTGGTTGCCCTTGGTATCGGCCTGCTGCTAAGCCTGCCGCAGGCACGCAACCTCAATCTGCTGGCACGCGGCGAATTACAGGCCGGAGTGCTAGGGGTCAGCGTGGTGCCGTTACGGCTCCAGCTCTACCTGCTCGCCTCCCTGCTAACCGCGGCAGCGGTCACCATCGGCGGCAGCATCGGCTTTGTCGGCCTGGTAGTGCCACACATGCTGCGCCTGCTGGTAGGCAGCGACCATCGCCTGTTACTCCCCGCCTCGGTACTCAGCGGCGGGATTCTACTACTACTGGCCGATACCCTGGCTCGTACCGTGATCGCCCCACAACAACTACCGGTGGGGGTATTGACCGCCCTGGTCGGGGTACCCCTCTTTCTCTACCTGCTGCAACGGGGCTACCGGCAGTGACACGGTTAACAGCACAGGGACTCGATATCAAGGTGGGGGAGCGCACCCTCTGCCAGGGCCTGGAGCTGACACTCACTGCCGGACAGTGCTGGGCAGTACTCGGCGGCAACGGCAGCGGCAAAACCACCCTGTTACATACACTGGCCGGACTGCATCCCATGACCGGCGAAAAGATCCATCTAAATGATAGCCCGCTCAATACGCTGTCGCGTCGTACTATCGCCCAGCAGCTGGGAATGCTATTGCAGGATAGCCATGATCCCTTCCCCACCAGCGTGCTGGAAACGGCACTGGCAGGCCGTCACCCTCACCTGGGACGCTGGCAACATGAGAGTGATGAAGATATCGCCATTGCCCGTGCGGCGCTGGCAAGAATGGATCTGGCCGATCTAGAAGAGCGCATGGTACAGACCCTCTCCGGTGGCGAGCGCCGACGCCTGGCCATCGCCACCCTGCTCACCCAGGCACCACAACTGCTGCTGCTCGATGAGCCGCTCAATCATCTGGACCTGCACCACCAGCAACAGCTGCTCCAGCACCTGCGCCAGCTCGCTGCCGATGGGCGCACCGTCGTTATGGTGCTGCACGATCCCAATCAAGCGCTACGCTACTGTGACCGGGTGCTACTGCTATATGGCGATGGGGGGGGGGAAGGGAATGGCTTATGGGAGAGCGGAGAGTGTGAGGAGTTACTAACGACAGAGCGACTGGGCCGCCTGTATAAACACCCAATGCGGATGTTGCAACAGGGAGAAGAGCGCCTGTTTATACCCGGGTAATAGCGGCGTAGTTTACAACTCGTCCTCTTCGATCCAGCGAATCAGTTTCTTCCATTGCACCCTGTCCTTATGGATCTGATGTGCCTTAAGTTCATGAATTCCCATTCCCTCCTCCCCTGACTGCACATAATTCTGGGTATCGCGCAAAGAGGCTACAAAGGGAATATTGAGGCTATCAAGAAAACGGCGTAGTGACAGGTAGACTCTGGTGTTCTTACGCACACGATTGGCCACCACGCCGACACGAATCGAACGGGCCCGCACCTTGGCCACCACTAACAGGTCCTTGATGAAATGCGAGGCAGCATGGATATCGATGGGCGAAGGCAGAACCGGAATGATGATGGTATCGGCCTCGCGCACCAGGTCGATCATCGGCATACCGTGTACCCCGGCCGGGGCATCCATAATCACACACTCCGTCTCTGCTGGCATACGCATCTGCCAGGTGCGGGTCATACCCGAGGTGGGCTTGCGAAAGGCTGCAACACCATGAATGGGGAAACAGGACTCAGCACGGCTTGCCAGCCACTGCATAGAGGATCCCTGCGGGTCGTAGTCAAACAGCGCCGCCATGCGCTGCTGCGAGGCGTAATAACTGGCAAGATTGGTGGCGATGGTCGTCTTGCCACAGCCCCCCTTGGCATTCACCACCAACACACGGTGCATCTGCTGCGACACCGCAGCACCAGAAACGGGCAGACTAGCGTCTACCTGCTTTACCTGATGCAGCGGTGATGTCGGGTGAATATGTGCCATCTTTGCTCTATACGCTCCTTATGCCCCAACTCACGGTCATGCCGTCTTGTGAGTTGAATAATCTGTTTCAAATAATATACTAGCTCAATTTCAGTGAGTTAGACATACATTCTAAGAAATAACATCAACTGATGTCAGCCCCTCAACAATCCCTTATAAGTCAACATAACCAGCAAACCACGAGAAACCGCCAGTTTCCTTGGTTGCCATCACAGAACGATGACATAACGACGAATATCTTAATTCAGCGTAAAAAATAAACAGTATCTCGCCTGTCACACGGCTGCAGGACTTCGGCATCGACAGTGTAAGTTGACACCGCCCCGTCCCACCGATAAAGTCGGCCACGTTTCAGGTGTTCCAACGGCATCCGCCCGAGGAATGAAACGGGAAGTCGGTGCGTACTATTCACGAATAGTCACAAGTCCGACGCTGCCCCCGCAACGGTAAGCGGTTAACAGCTTCATCACACGGCCACTGCGTCATACGACGTGGGAAGGCGATGGAGCCGGATAGTCCTCTATCCAACCGCAAGCCCGGAGACCGGCCTGAAGCAGACATACCAGTGCTGCGGTGGGCGGTGCGCGGGTGAAAAACCGTCTCCACTGTTGTTCACTCCAAAACTCTGCCCCCCTATCGCTGGTTCATCCA
>JBFFJV010000126.1:0-7364 GCA_041555695.1 Thiohalomonadaceae bacterium
CGGATAGGCCATGTTATGGGGCAGGTAGGCCGCCTTTTTCTTCATCATGCCGTAGTTGTGGGCACTGTCCACCTCGGCCTCGACCGCGTTACCGCAGTCGCCACAGGCGGTGCAGTTCTCGTTGACGTAGCGCGGAGCAACCTTGAGGTCGACGGTATAGTTACCGGCCTCACCGCTCACACCGCTCACCTCGGTCATCGTCATCAGGCGAATATTTTTATTCGCCTTCAGTCGACGGTACTGGATCTCCAGTCCGCAGGTGGGGAAGCAGAGCTTCGGGAAATACTTATACATTTGGCCTACACGGCCACCGACGGTGGGGGCTTTTTCGATCAGCAGAACCTGCTTACCGCACTCAGCTGCTTCGAGCGCTGCGGTCAGGCCACTGATACCGCCACCTACGACCATAATGGTCTCGTTGGTTGCGACTACCTCAGACATTGATTACCTCCATCAAGGACAATCTCTTCTTATGAAATTCTTGCTCGGTTTCCGAGGTAATCGGGGCAATTTCGCACCTTTTTACTGCGGAATCCGCGCTACTATGAAATTTAGTAGCGCACACGATACCCGCTCTGAGCGAGAAAACCCACTAGATCGCGCATCGAATTTTCCAATGCGCAAATAGATTGCTTATATGTTTTTACCCACCTTTTTAACTAAGGTTTATAGCGCCCTGTCAATAATCCACCGCAGGAGTGGCTTCAGCCGCCAATGCGTGTACTACTAACGGTTCTCGGCTGAAGCCGCTCCGACCTTGTTGTTAGCATTTGCCTTCGCAGGCGATAAAAGTTAAGTTTTTTCCTCAGGAATTATGGTTATAGATGAAAGGTGACATAGTGCAAGCAAGCCCCCTGCAGACCGAGGAGAATTTCATCCTCGATGAGCCCTACTACGAGGCCACCGGCCAGGAGATCGCGATCTTTGAGGCCGCCTCCCAGAACGGCCTGCCGGTACTGATCAAGGGGCCGACCGGCTGCGGTAAGTCCCGTTTTATGGAATATATGGCGTGGCGACTTAAGCGCCCGCTGGTCACCGTCTCCTGTCACGATGACCTCACCGCCTCGGATCTGGTGGGCAGATACCTTATTAAAGGTGGGGAGACCTCCTGGATCGACGGTCCGCTGGCCAGCGCGGTACGGGCCGGGGCGATCTGCTATCTGGATGAGATCGTCGAGGCGCGCAAAGACACCATGGTGGTGATCCACCCGCTGGCTGACGACCGGCGCGTGCTACCGATGGAAAAACGCGGCGAACTATTGCGTGCCACCCCGGATTTCTGTCTCGCCATCTCCTACAACCCCGGCTACCAGAGTGTGCTCAAGGACCTCAAGCAGAGTACCCGTCAGCGCTTCGTCGCCCTGGAGTTCGACTACCCCGATGCAGCACTGGAGCAGCAGATCGTCGTAAAGGAGAGTGGTGTCGATGGTGAGATGGCCGCCAAACTGGTTAAATTCGCTACTATGACACGCAACCTCAAGGGCAGCGGCCTTGAAGAGGGTGCGAGTACCCGCCTGCTGGTGCACGCCGCCAAACTCATCGCCTCCCGGGTCTCCGCCGTCGATGCCTGCCACAGCGCCATTGCCCAGGCACTAACCGACGACCCGGAAATGTTGAGCGCGATTAATGAGCTCTCGGCGTCGTTGTTTTAGCCCTTGTCATTGCGCAGCAGCGATAGCGACTACGGCAATCTCAGGTGTCGAGGTATTAGCTTACTTCGGCCTGAAAAGAGAGGCCCCGTAATGACACGCTATTATTTTCCAGGTTACGAAAAACTGTTTACATGCTAAACAAAACTCAAATCATCGCACAGCTGGATCAATGGCTGGAGGTGGAGTACACCTTTCTCGACACTCATTCCTTAACGGAGCAGCTACTGGCGCGTGAACCCGATGAATGCCGCCTGATGCTCGACTGGACCCGGCGTATCGCCTCGACCCAGATCCCCCTCGCCTACGAGTTCACCACCAGTGTGATGGCACAGCTGAATCGGCTCGATGCCGAACTGGTCGAGTCATGGGCGATCACTGCGATGGACGCCTACGACCGCTCCGGCCTGCAGGCGGCAATGGCACTGGTACGTAATGTGGAGCGCTTTCACCACTACCGGCGTGAGCGCGAATTTGGTGCGCGCCTGGAAGAGCAACAGTCGGTACTGCGTCACTTCGTCCACGGCCTCTCCGGCCGCCGTCTGGAGATAGAGAATGCCGCAGAGGGTGAAGAGGCATTCTGGAGCGATAGTGAAACGCTCTATCTGCCGCCGGTAGTCGTTACCTTTGATGATCGCGAGCAGAACTTCCAGCTCTACAAAATAATGGTGGCATTGCTGTGGGCGCAGGTACGTTTCGGTGGTTTCCGCCTCGCACCGGACAAGTTACAACAGCTCACAGAGCGGCAACAAACCTTATTTGACTGCTTCGAGCGACTACGGCTGCAGGCGCGTATTGCCGATGAGCTTCCCGGGCTCTATCGCCACCTCCAGTCCATACAGGGAGAGCCCTGCAGTGGGCAGAACCGGGAGCCATGGCGAACCATTACGGCACAACTGGCGTGTGAGACTGCTACCGTCGATGACTCCCTGTCCCTGCTGCACAGCTATCCCGCTCTACCGCCACTGGCCAGCCCCCCCTTTCAGTTCACCACCCGCATAGCGGCTGTGGCGGCAACGATGGCGGTCCGTATCGAACGCGAGAAGGCGCGCCTCAAGGTGGCGTTAAATGAGTTATTACCGACGCATGATGAGAACACAGAGCAGGACGCCGCCTCCCGCATTAGCCAGCTGAGAAAAGAGGACCGCACGCTGCCCGAGGGCTTTAGCATTGAGCTGCAGCTTGACGGTAAGCCGCTGGCGCCGCCGGAAAACGTTAAACAGCTGTTAACTTCTATCCTGCTCGACTTCGGTGAGATCCCGCCGGACTACCTGGTACCTGCCGGGGCGGGTGATTACGACCCGCAACTACTCAATGAAATCGAACAGGATCCCGATGCGGTATGGCAGGGCACCTACCATGAAGAAGGGGCCCATCTTTACGATGAGTGGGATCACGGGCGTCAGCACTACCGTAAGAACTGGTGCGCCCTGCGAGAAAAACCAGTGCTGGCGGTGCATGATAATTTTGTCACTCACACACGACACAAGTATCACAGCCTGATCAAACAACTGCGCAAAAGTTTTGAGGCGATGCGTGACGAAGATCGCCTGCTAAAACGTCAGGCCGACGGCGATGAAGTAGATCTCGATGCGCTGGTCGAGGCACTGGCCGATGCCAACGATGGCAGTGAGATGTCATCGCGCCTGTTCACCCGCATGCACCGCAGTGATCGCAATATTGCGGTACTGTTCATGGTCGATATGAGCGGCTCCACCAAAGGCTGGATCAACGAAGCAGAGAAAGAGTCTCTGGTGCTGTTATGTGAGGCACTGGAATCGCTGGGTGACCGCTACGCCATTTACGGATTCTCCGGCGTCAGTCGCAAGCGCTGTGAGGTTTACACCGTTAAGAGCTTTATCGATCGCTACGATGATGAGGTACGTGCTCGCATCAGTGGCATACAACCACAGGATTACACCCGCATGGGTGCACCGATTCGTCATTTGAGCAAGATCTTAAATGACAGTGAGGCCAAAACACGATTACTCATCACCCTCTCTGATGGCAAACCCGATGACTACTCCGACTATAAAGGGGAGTACGGTATTGAGGATACACGCCGGGCACTCATTGAGGCACGGCGAACCGGTATTCACCCCTACTGCATCACCATTGATGAGGAGGCCCGTGACTACCTGCCGCACATGTACGGCCCGGCGGCCTATACGGTGGTAGAACGAGTGGAGGAGTTACCGCAGAAGGTGGCAGACATCTATCGCAAACTAACCGTTTAATACGCTAAACAAATTAAGCATGCCTTACACCACGGGCTACCAGAACTTCCACCATTTCGCGCGCACGGTCCTGTCCCACTCAGCAAACCGCTCATCGATAACCGCCGCCATCAGGTCATAGTTCTCCCAGGTGTCATCGACGTGGTAAAGCGAGGCGCGACTCCCCACCAGGGTTGCAACATAGTCATTAAAGTAGAGGTCTGAATCATAATAATAAAGGGCAAAGGCGTTCCCCGTCTTAGACAGATCACTATCCGCAAGCTGGCCGTCACGCTGCTGAGCAATAAACTCCCGTCCACCTAGCTGACGGCCACGTATCGCATCGAACTCTTCAGAACAGGCACGCATTAGCTGCTCACTCAACAACTTATTGTTTAGCAGCCAGGTGAAGAAGAACCCGATATGGGTGCCCCCGTTTTGCGGCGGTAAATCTTCGGGGTAGTCGCCCTGATAGTGCCAGTCCGCACGGTCATATATCATCGTCTTCTCCATTGCGTTCGCGGTTATAAGATCCAGAGCGTTACGCGTAAACGGAAGAAGGCCTACGGACAGCACGTACACTTATAATGATAAAGGAACCGTCACTATAGGGCATATCGCCGCTGCCTTCCATGCCCGCGGCGGCAGCTCACATCGTCACTGAAACTCTGTTAAAGTTAATGACCATACGCACAACCTTCAGCACTGACATCAAACCGACGCAACGGTGACGAGGAAGTCCATGCCAGGAAAAATGCAGGAGACACTGATAAGGAGTCTCAGCAGCCACATCCATCAGTCACAACGCGAGGTGACGATACTCTTTACCGACATCGAAGACTCTACCCGCTACTGGGGGAACCGCGGCAATATCCAGGGACGACTGATGGTGGACCGCCACAATCGCATCCTGTTACCTATCGTACGTCAGTTTCATGGCAAGGTAATCAAGACCATTGGCGATTCGGTGATGGCGATGTTTAATCAACCGGAACATGGCGTGAGTGCCGCCATCGCCATGCAGCAGGCACTGCAGCAAGCACGTGAACAAGATCGCCAGTTTCGCATTCATGTGCGTATCGGCCTGCACATTGGTGCCGCTATCGTCGAGTCGGATGATGTCTATGGTGATGTGGTTAACGTGGCCGCACGTATCGAAACTGAAGCTGCCGGCGATGAGGTCTTAATCTCAGGGCGCCTTGCCCGGCGCATCGACAAGGAGAAATTCCGGCGCAACAAAAAGGGCGGCTTCACGCCCAGGGGAAAACACCAACGTATCGCCCTCTACCGTTGCCACTGGCAACAACATGAGAACCTGCTGCGGGGTATTAAATTAAAACCTTTCACCCCCTTAGGCATGCAACAAAGTATTGAGATGCTCGGCTATGTACTGGCTACTATCGGTGTCTTCTACTTTGTTCACCTGCACTACCTGCGCTACCTGCTTGCCGATAACGAAACCCTCGCCCTGCTCACCCTCAATCCTGCGCTCATGCTTGGGCGTTACTGGTATTTCACGCTGCTGTGTTGCCTAATCAGCAGCGTGCTGTTATGGCGGGCGATGCGAATTAATGCCATCCCCTATCGCGTACTTAAGGCAATTCGAGCTGCTGCTGCCGGAGGGGTGCTTTTCGTGCTACTGCACACTCTCTCTACGCTGTTACCGATGGAGAAGATGGCAAACTTCGGGAGTCACTTTTATGCCTCGCATCACCTCTTTGTTGAGGTCCAGCAGGACAACGCGGCCATACACCAGGCAGCCGATAGTGAATCGGCAATCATCATGCATCAGGATGCAGGTAGCCTGCTGCTGCTCTCGAACGTTCGCCGTAACGGCGATACGCTGTGGAACCGGGTGCTGATTGATGAAGGCCGTTTTGGCTGGATAAAACGGATCCAGCCCGCGCGAATCGGTATCGCGGAAAGCCGTATCAGCCGGGCTGAGAAATTTACCCTGCGCTACGGTGATCTCTACCTGCTGTTACTGGCGCTGCCCGGCTTTATCTGGGGCTATCGCAGTTTTCGCGTGCGCCCGCTATAGGCTCAGCGCGGCATCTCCTTAATATAGATATCCTGCTTGTTATACGGGATCTCGATGCCCTCACTCATAAAGCGTTTGTAGGTCGCGGTAAGCAGCGCATCGATCACCCGGCCGCGCAGTGAGGGCTCATCGATCCAGCCCAGCAGCTCAAAGTCGAGACTGGAGTTGCCAAGGTTGCGAAAGCGTACGCGCGGCTCCGGATCTTCACACATACCCGGCTCCGCCTCGGCTACCTCCATCAATAACATGCGTACCATGTCTATATCACTGCCATAGGCCACACCGACCTTAATACGAATACGGTATTTGGTGTGCGGCCCACCCGACTCGTTGAGGATCTTGGTGTTGCCCATGATGCTGTTGGGGATGGTCACCTCCACATCATCACGGGTCAGCAGGCGGGTACTGCGTATACCGATATGAGTCACCTCGCCACGCTCACCCGAATCCAGCACGACGTAGTCGCCGATCTTATAGGGCGTATCAGCAAGGATAAAGACACCGGAGAAGAGATTGGCCAGCGTGTCCTTGGCGGCAAAACCGACGGCGATACCGATAATACCGGCCGAGGCGAGCCATGCCGTCATGTCGATATGCCAGGCACTGAACAGCAGGTAAACCGCCAGACCGACGATCAGCAGCAGTGCGATATTCTCGAACAGTGGCAGTGTCTGGTTACGCACCAGGGCAAAGCGTATCGGTGTTTGTGCCATCTTGCGCAGCAGCAGACGGGCGACGCGAATTAAAAACAGCGTCCACAGTAGCACCGCATAACTCTGCATCAGCGAGAAGGCGATGCTCTCCACCCGCTCTGCAAGTTTAAGGATGGTCAGCGCCGCCGCCAGCCCAAGTAGCAAAATGCTATGAAATAACGGCTGACTGAGAAAACCCAGCAGTTGATCATCAAGGCGGCTGCTGGTGTGACTGCTTAATCGCTTCAATAGACGCATGATAATGCGGTCAATGATCAATGCCGCCAGCAGTGCCAGCACCACCACGGCAAGTGCGCGCACCGCCATGTGCTCACCAAAAAAATCGAGCAGTGGCGCCAACGATGAGGAAAACTGCTCCATTGAACTCATTGTATTTTCCTCCACTGCCGGCGCCCCCATTCAGTCGTTACAACATCCGCTTCAGGATATCGCTCTCACCGTCCTTATCCTTAATACGGTGCTTCAGCGCGCCGGCCACATGCAGGGCAATCAATGCCAGCATCGCAAAGCCCATGATTTCATGCGCCTCGTGGGCAATGCCGCCGATCTCCTCGCTCTTACCGATCAGTGCAGGCAACTCGCCCAGACCGAAGAAGTTGATGGGGTAGCCACCGGCGTTAGACATGACATAGCCACTGACTGGCATCAGGATCATCAGGATGTAGAGAAAGCCCTGAACCGCCTTGGTGATCATCTTCTCTTTGGCATCGAACACCGCGGGCAACGCGGGCGGCGGTGAGAGACA
>JBFFJV010000127.1:0-7327 GCA_041555695.1 Thiohalomonadaceae bacterium
CAAAGCGGCTCGCTATCTTGTGGCCAACCCGCTCCGTGCAGGGCTGGTGGATAAGATCGGGGATTATTCCCATTGGGATGCTATCTGGCTTGATGGTGAGAGTCGTTGGGGATGAATGACCGTGTTTAAAGCACGGCAGTGACAGGTAGGAGCGGTCTGCGACCGCGAAGGGGGGCCACGAACGTTTCGCGGCCAGAGGCCGCTCCTACAAATGCACGGGGGTTATTATTCTGTAGGAGCGGTCTGCGACCGCGAAGGGGAGGATGTCATATGGTTGCTGGATGAGGCCATCTCTGCCGCGACTTCAATGGCGTATTCCAGGCTACCGATTTCGGCTTGCCCTGTTCCGGCCAGGTCCAGCGCGGTGCCGTGGTCGACTGAGGTGCGAATGATCGGCAGTCCCAAAGTGATATTGACCGCACGGCCAAAGCCCAGGTGTTTAAGTACCGGTAGCCCCTGGTCGTGATACATCGCCAGCACCACATCGGCCTGCTCGAGGTAGCGCGGGGTGAACAGGGTGTCGGCGGGTAGCGGGCCGACAAGCTTCATCCCTTCGCGGCGCAACTTTTCCAGCAGCGGCTCTATGACCTCGATCTCTTCGCGACCCAGATGGCCGCTTTCGCCGGCGTGTGGATTGAGTCCGCAGACCAGAATATCTGGCTGCTGGATGGCAAAGCGCTGTTGCATATCGTTATGCAATATCCGCAGCACCCACTCCAGTCGCTCTTCGGTGATCGCATCGCTCACCTCGCGTAGCGGCAGGTGGGTGGTGGCGAGGGCGACGCGCAGGCCGATACCTTCACTGGTTGCCAACATCATCACCACCTTATCGGTACCGCACTGCTCGGCAAGAAATTCGGTGTGACCGGTGAAGGGGACTCCCGCTTCGTTGATGATCCCCTTGTGCAGCGGGCCGGTGACCAGGGCGGCAAATTCGCCGCTTAAACAACCCGTTGTCGCCCGGCGCAAAGTCTCAAGGATATAAGGGGCGTTCGTTACATCGAGTCTGCCTGCGATACGGCTACCGGGGAGTTCCTGCTGCAGCACTACCAGCTCTCCCGCGGTGCCCGGGCGGGGTGGTTCGGCCGCATCATAGTTGCGCAGCTGAAGTGGCAGGCCGAGTGTGGCGGCACGCTGTTGTAGCAGTTCGCGATCCGCGATCACCACCAGCTCATGCGCACGGGGAAGCTGTGCCAGCTGCACTGCCAGGTCGGGACCGATACCTGCCGGTTCACCGGCGGTATAGGCGAGGCGATGCACTGTCTGTTGTAATGGCACGGAGCTTAATCGAGTCGGATTTCGACATAGGCCTCGTCACGCAGGCGACGCAGCCAGTTCTCGGTTTCCTCTTCGGTCTTGCGCTCACGCAGTGCCTCGAAGGCGCGGTTACGTTCGACCTTCGCGGTGTCGTCGTGTTCACGCCACTGTCGCACCTGCAGGATGTGCCAGCCGAACTGGCTCTTGAAGGGGGCGCTAACCTCTCCCGGCTGGCTCTTGCCGATGGTCTCGCGGAAGGCCTCGACATAGATCGCGGGATCGGCCCAGCCCAGCTCACCACCCTTGGCGGCCGAGCCGGTATCGTCGGAATGGGCTCGTGCCAGTTCAGCAAAATCCTCACCACTGAGGATGCGCTCCCGCAGACGCTGCAGGCGCTCTTTGGCCTCGCGATCGGATATAAGTGCGGAGGTGCTGATGAGGATATGGCGGGCATCGACCTGGCGGGTGAGGTGGCGCTGCTCGCCGCGTTTCTCCAGCAGTTTGATCAGGTGGAAGCCACTGGTGCTGCGTATCGGTTTGCTCACCTCACCAACACCTACCTCCTTAATCGCCTCGGCGAAGGCGACCGGCAGTTGCGCCAGACGACGCCAGCCGATGTCGCCCCCTTCCAGTGCCTTCGGCCCGGCGGAGTGGCTGACAGCCATGTTGCTAAAATCGGCCCCAGCACGCAGCTCACCGAGTACCTGCTCAACCTTGTTACGGCTTTCAGCGATCTGCTCGGGTGAGGCGTCGGAGGGCAGGGCGATGAGGATGTGCTGCAGGTGCAGCTCCTCGTTTTTTGACTGGCTGCGGCGCTGCGACTCGAGCAGGTTGTCGATCTCCTGCGGTGAGACGTTAACGCGTTTGGTGACCTTGGTATTGCGCAGGCGGCCGATGGTCAGCTCTTTGCGGATCTCCTCGCGGAAGGAGGCAAAGGCGTGGCCTTCGCTCTCCAGTACCTCGCGAAACTGCAGCAGGGTGAGCTTGTTCTGTGCGGCGATACGGTCGATCACCTTATTCAGCTCCTCGTCACTGATGCTGATCCCCAGCTGCCTGGCCTGCGCCATTTGCAGCTGCTCGATGATCATCCGCTCAAGTAGCTGGCGTTGCAGTATGGGCATCGCCGGTAACTGGGTGCCCTTCTCGCGCAGCTGTTTTACCAGGGTCTGCAGGCGGGTGTTGAGCTCCCCCTGAGTGATCACATCATCGTCCACCACCGCGGCAATGCCGTCGATGGCCTCAATCGCCGCGTAGCTGGCCTGAAGGGGTAGGCCCAGCAGTAGCAGCAGGGGAAGTATCAGTAACTTTTTCATCGTTTATAGGTAACCGTTTAATTTATTCATAAGTGAGAAGATCCCCTCCAAGGGCGTCCTCCAGCCGTGCCCCGAGGCTGGCCAGTCCCTTGAATTCGAAGGTGAGATAGATGCTGTGATCAATATCATCGCCACTGCTGAGGCGGTGATTGCGTCCGAGCAGGCGCACCGACCAGCAACAGCTCTCGTATTCGACCCCGCCCAGCAGATCAAGGTTCTCTTCATTATCGAGATCATAACGCCAGCGGCCCAGGAACTGCCATTGTCTTGCCATGGGCCAGAACAGCAGGGCATCGGTCTGGCGTAGCTGTGCCGCCTCATCGAAGCGGTAGTCGAGGCTTAGCTGGCGTTTCGCGTCGGGCCTGTAGCGAATGTGCCCGTTGAGCTGTTCGTCTCGGGCAAGCTCGGTGTCGTAACGCACATCCAGGCCGATGCTTAGCCGGTCGACGGGTTGCAGCTCCAGCTCGGCGAAGAGATCAGAGTGCGGCGCGGTGTCGACCGGGTCGCTGGCATACAGGGTGACCTGGCGATCAGTAAAGTAGTAGATGCGGCCGATGCTGGCACGCAGCCGTTCGGTGCCACTGGTATCGTCGAGCAGACGGGTGGTCAGTGCGGTGGTCAGCTGCTCGGCATCGCTCTGGCGATCCGCGCCATTAAAGCGGTTGTCATGAAACAGCTGGCTGAAGCTGAGATCGGAGTTGCCGGTGTCGAACAGCGGCAGCGCGTCCTGATCCTCATAGGGCACCGACAGGTAGAACAGGCGCGGCTCCAGAGTGTGGGTCATGGCCCTGCCGGCAATGCTCGTTTCCCGATCGAAGAACAGGCCGCTGTCCAGGCTGAGGATCGGCAGCGAGCGGGTGTAGCTATCACCCTGCGGGTTGTCATCAAGGCTGTAGTCGGTATAACGCCAGGCGGCCGTGGGGGTGAGGAACCAGGCGCTTCCCTGCAGCGGCAGGGTGACGGCGGGTTTGAGGTCGAGACGTGTGCCGACAGGGATCCTGGTGTCGTGGGCGAAGGTGACCGCCTCGCTCTGCAGGCTGAATTGCAGCTGGTTGGAGCGGCGTGTGCCCTGGCCGTCGAGAGTCAATTGTGGCAGGCGCTGGTATGGCTCACTGCCGGTGAGGGTCTGGTAGCTCTGGGCGCGTGCCATGAACTTCCAGTACTGGTCGCTGTAATTGAGGTCGAAGCGGCGTTCCAGGTGGGTGGTGGTGCTGGCACCCTCATCCTCGCCCAGGTCACTGAGATAGAGCTCATCGGAGGTGTGGCGCAGCTTCAGTGAAGTGCCCCAGCCACGGGCAAAACTTGATTTGTGGTCAACGGCAAGGTAGCTGCGGTCATCGCCGTAAATTTTGTCATCCGAGAGGAAGTCGCCCTGAATCTGTCCTGAGGTGTTCTCCGTGAGAAAGCGGAATTCGCTCATCAGCATCGGCCCGCGTTTGGTCAGGTTGCGCGGGGTGAACGTGGCATCGTAGTTGGGAGCAATATTCCAGTAGACCGGCAGGCGGATATCGGTACCGTTGCTATTCGAGGTGCCGAAGGTGGGGGGGAGTATGCCGCTTTTGCGCCCGGTCAGTGGAAAGTTCAGATAGGGGCTGTAGAAGATCGGCACATTCTTGAAACGGAATACCGTGTGGTAGGCCTCGCCGGTGTTGGTTTGCTGATCGAGTTGCAGCTCTCTGGCGCTGAGCAGCCAGTCCTCCTGGCCGGGGTTACAGGTGGTATAGCGCACCCCTTTAAGGGTGGAGTGCTGGGGATCGCTACGTGTGAGTTGCTCGGCACTGCCAAAGGCGTGTTGCCGGGGGTAGAAGAACGAGACGCCATCGAACTCACCGCTCTGCTCCTCCATGCGCATGCTGGCGCGTTCGCCCTGCATCACCAGCTCTTCAGCGTGGAATGCGACATTGCCTTCAATCGTGATCTCACCGCTTTGCTGATCGTAGCGCGCCTCGTCACCCTGCAGGGTACGGCCGTCACGCTGTACCACGACATCACCGCGAAAACGGCTGATACCACCTACCTGTGAGACGACTTTGTCGGCACTTAAGGCGGTATGGCCCGGTTTGCCGTTTATGCTGGGCGGTGCCTCGGCAAAGAAGCCGTGTGCAGGGGCACAGCTGGCCCAGCGATCCTGCCCCCCGGCCAACTCCGCGGGGGCCTGCCTGCTTTCGGTGCCGGTCCCGGTGCCGGTATCGCCAGGGGTATTGGCCTCTGCCCGGCACCCGTGGGCGTAGAGCAGCCCGGCGCACAGCAGCGGCACGATAGCGTAGGGACGACGATGTAGGTGATGGGCCACGGCGTAATATTAACAGGTGGAGGTTTAAAACCCGCTAAAATCGCATAGAATGACGCAGCCTTCAAACAGAATCGAAAATCCATGACGCTTCCGCAAAAGCTCACAGCTCGCCATTTCCTGCTGCTACTGGTGATTAGTCTCCTTATTCTCACCACCCTGATTCTTAGCCGACCGGAAAAGTCGGGCAAACTGCGCGCCCCAACGGTACCCACGGTCGTGGTGGAGGAGGTCGGCCTTCGTGATGTGCACCCCAGCCTGCAGATAAGCGGTCGACTGCAACCTCGCCTCGCCGCCACCCTTAGTGCCGAGGTGGCCGGACGGGTGGTGGAGCGTAGCGTCGAGCCGGGCCGGCAGGTCACCGCCGGGGCGTTGTTGATGCGACTGGAGGAGGGTGACTATCGTGACGCCCTGGCCCGTGCCGAGGCGCAGTTGTCACAGGAGCGTGCGGCAGTCTCCAGGGATCGCCGCCTGCTGGAGCTGGCACGCCAGACCCGTGAGCTGCAGGCCAAAGAGGTGGCACGCCTGAAGCGCCTTGGCAGTGAATCGCTGACCTCGGTGTCGCGCCTTGATGAGGCGCGTCAGCGCCTGCTGCAGCTGCAGGGTGAGGAGGCACGCCTCGACTACTCGGTTTCCACCGCGACCTCGCGGCTGGCACTGCGTCGTGCCGAGCGGGACAGTGCCGCGCGTGATCTGGAGCGCTGCAATATTACGGCCCCTTTCGCCGGTACCGTCAATGAGCTGCTGGCCGATGTGGGGGATCGCGTTGCTGTCAATCGTGAGCTTGCCTCGCTGGTGGCGCTGGATGAACTGGACTTCTACGCGGAGCTGCCGGGTGATGCACAGACTGCCCTTAGCCTTGGCCAGACGCTGATGGTGCGGGTAGCGGGCGTGGCGCTTGAGGGGCGACTGGTGTCGTTGCAGCGCGAGCCGGATCACAGCACCCATACCCTGGCGCTGCGCATCCGGGTGGCGGGGGAGGGGCTGGTGCCCGGTGCCCTGGCCGAGACGCGGTTGCCGTTGAGGGCGTTAAATAATGTCCTGCTGGTGCCGGTGGCGGCGCTGTTGCGCGAAGACGGCAAGGCCTACCTGTTTGTGGAGAAGCAGGGGCAGTTGTCACGTCGCCGGGTAGAGACCGGCAGGCGCGACGGTGATGCCGTGGTGGTGCTGTCCGGGGTGGCGGCGGGCGAGCGCATCGTCGCCCGTGATGTGGCGGCACTCAGTGATGCCCAGCAGGTAAAGGTGGCGCAGGAATAACCTATGTTCCTCATCCGCTTCTCTATTAATAATCCGCTCATCGTCAACCTGCTGCTGGTGTTGATCGCGCTGTCCGGCGTCTTCGCCTGGCAGGCGATGCCGCAGGAGATGTTCCCGCTGGTGGAGCAGGACAAGGTGCGTATTAGCACCGTGTTTGAGGGCGCCTCGCCGGAGGAGGTTGAGCGCCAGGTAACCCTGCCCATCGAGCAGGAGTTCGACGGCCATGCCGATATCGAGACCATCATCTCGAACAGCAGTGAGGGGCTCTCCACCATCCTCATCGAGCTGAAGTCGGGCAGCGATGTGGATGAGTTCATTCGTGATGCCGATGCGGTGCTGGGACGCATCAAGGACCTGCCGCAACAGGTGGAGACACCGGAGCTGGTGCGCCTGGAGACCCGCTTCCCGGTGATCAGCATGTCGCTCTACGGTGCGCTGTCGCGGGGCGAGCTTTATGCCATCGCCGAGCGGGTAAAGCGCCGCCTGATGCAGCTGGATAATGTGGCCAGCGTCGGTACCGCCGGTGATCGCGAGTGGGAGCTGTGGGTGGTGGTGGATCCGGAACGCCTGGCGGTGCGCGGGGTGACCCTGGAGGAGGTGAAGCAGGCACTGCTTGGCAATCTGCGCGATCTGCCCGGTGGCTCGATACGCGCCGCCGAGGGGGATATCCTGCTGCGTGGTATCGGTGTCTCCCCCGAGCCCGATGCGGTTGCCGCCATCACCCTGCGCACCAATGAGCAGGGAGGACGCCTGGGCCTGGGGCAGGTGGCGCAGGTGCAGCGCCGCCTGGAGGAGGCCCGGACCCTGGGGCGCTTTAACGGTGAGCCCTCGGTCAATCTGACTGTCAACAAGAGCGTCTCGGGCTCCACCATTGATGTGGCGTTTAAGGTGCGGGAGCTGGCCGACGAGCTACGTGCCGAGCTGCCGCCCACCGTCTCGGTGGGCCTGTTCAGTGATCTGTCGATCTATGTAAAGAACCGTCTCGATACGGTGAAGTCGTCCGGCCTGATTGGTCTGGTCCTGGTGCTGCTCTCGCTCTACCTGTTCTTGAACTTCCGTGTGGCGCTGGTCACGGCGCTGGGGATCCCGGTCGCCTTTCTCATCGCCACCGTGCTGATTCAGCAGTTCGGCTACACCATCAATATGGTCTCGTTGTTCGCCTTTCTCATCGCACTGGGGATGATCGTGGACGATGCGATCATCGTGAACG
>JBFFJV010000128.1:0-7306 GCA_041555695.1 Thiohalomonadaceae bacterium
CGGTTTTTTCGGTTTATTCCCACCGGGCTTCAACCTGGTCAACGGTACGTTATGGCTGGGAACAAACCCCGGCTCCTGCTCCCGCACCAGGGTCTGACGCATCAGGTTCTCGATATCGGCGAGCAATTTCACCTCATCGGCACTGACCAGCGAGAGCGCCTCGCCCTCGCTACCGGCACGACCGGTACGACCAATGCGGTGCACGTAATCCTCTGCCACATTAGGCAGGTCGAAGTTGATCACATGGGGCAGCTCGACGATGTCGATGCCACGGGCTGCAATATCGGTGGCTACCAGTACCCGCACCTGACCAGATTTAAAATCAGCCAGTGCACGGGTTCGCGCCCCCTGACTCTTGTCGCCGTGAATCGCAGCAGCGCTAACGCCATCGCGCGCCAGTCTGCGTGCCAGACGGTCAGAACCGTGCTTGGTGCGGGCAAAGACCAGCACCTGCTCCCAGCCATTGTCGCGTATCAGGTGACTCAATAATGCCGCCTTCTTATCTTTATCCACCTCAAAAACCGCCTGCTTCACGGTCTTTGCCGCGGCATTACGCGGACTTACCGATATCTCGACCGGGTCATGAAGCAGTCCCTGAGCAAGGGTGCGAATATCACCGGAGAAGGTGGCAGAGAAGAGCAGGTTCTGACGCTTTTTTGGCAATAGTGCGAGAATTTTCTTAATGTCGTGGATAAAACCCATGTCGAGCATGCGATCCGCCTCATCCAGCACCAGAATCTCAAGATGATTAAATCTCACGGCATTCTGGCTATGAAGGTCGAGCAAGCGCCCCGGTGTCGCCACCAGCACATCAACCCCCTTGCGCAGGCGCATCATTTGCGGATTAATCTTCACCCCACCGAAGACTACCGCAGAACTCAGCGACAGATACTTGCCATAGGTCGCCACACTATCGGCCACCTGAGCCGCCAGCTCACGGGTAGGGGCAAGCACAAGTGCACGAGCCTGATTCGGTCGCGCCTTTTGTCCTGTAGCGAGTAACTGCAACAACGGCAGGGTGAAGCTGGCAGTTTTTCCTGTGCCGGTCTGTGCTGCGGCCATCACATCATGGCCCTGCAGCACGGCAGGAATACCCTGCTCCTGGATCGGCGAGGGTTTGTCGTAACCTTTCTCTTTTATCGCGCGTAGTAGCGGCTCAGAGAGGCCGAGAGTGGTGAATGGCATAGGGGGTACTCGATTGATTCGTGCGGTTTCCGTTCCTTGCAGCTACCGAAACGGAGAAATATTTCAAGTATACCTGTTCTATAAAGGAACCTCACGACTGTGCACAGATGCTCTATGCTCAAAGGACAACTTCCACTACCATAACCTCCCCACCCACGCTCAGAGGTTAAGACGTGCACGATTTCATCCCCGGCCAGCGCTGGATCAGCGACGCAGAACTGCAGATGGGCCTTGGCACCATCCTCTCCACCGACCACCGCACCGTTACCGTGCTGTTCCCGGCCACCGGCGAGCAGCGGGTCTATGCCAAGCAGAGCGCACCGCTGACCCGCGTGCACTTTACCGAGGGGGATGAGGCGCAATCTCAGGAGGGATGGGCTCTCACCGTGGTTTCGGTAGAGGAACACGATGGTCTGCTCACCTATATGGGCCGACGGGATGACGATGGTATGCTCACCGCACTGCCAGAGGGGGCGTTGAACGACCTGATTCAGCTCAACCGACCCAGCGAGCGCCTGTTTACCGGGCAGCTCGATGCCGACAAGTGGTTCGCCCTGCGCTATGAGACGCTGCAACACGCCAACCGTCTTGGTCACTCCGAACTGCGTGGACTTACCGGGGCACGTACCAGCCTGCTGCCGCATCAGCTCTATATCGCCCACGAGGTCGCCAACCGCTTTGCCCCGCGGGTACTGCTGGCCGACGAGGTGGGGCTGGGAAAGACCATTGAGGCCGGCCTCATTCTGCACCAGCAACTGCTCACCGAGCGGGCCAAACGTGTACTCATCGTGGTGCCGGAGAGCCTCACCCACCAGTGGCTGGTGGAGATGGTGCGTCGCTTCAACCTCCACTTCAGCATCTTCGATGAGGCACGCTGCCAGGCGGTGGAACAGAGCGGCGAGCAGGAGAACCCCTTCAACACCGCACAACTGGTGCTCTGTTCACTCGACTTTCTTCAGCAGCAACCGGCTCGCATGCAGCAGCTACTGGGCTGCGACTGGGACCTGTTGGTGGTGGACGAGGCCCACCACCTGGAGTGGTCACCGGAAGAGCCGAGCATCGAATACCAGATGGCAGAGCAACTGGCCCGGCAGATCCCCGGTGTGCTACTACTTACCGCCACCCCGGAGCAGCTCGGCAAGGCCAGTCACTTCGCCCGCCTGCGCCTGCTCGATGCGGACAGATTCCATGACTTTGAGGCCTTCGTCGCCGAGGAGGCGGCCTACGAGCCGGTGGCCAACGCGGTGGAGGAGCTGCTCAACAATCAGCCGCTGGATGATGATGCCTGGCAGGTGCTGATTGAGAGCCTGGGCGAAGAGGACAACCGCGAGCTGGTCGATGCCCTGCAAAGTGCGGGCAGTGAAGCCGAACGTGTCGCTGCCCGCGACGAGCTGGTGATCCACCTGCTGGACCGCCATGGCACCGGTCGCATCCTGTTCCGCAACACCCGCTCTGCAGTGCAGGGCTTCCCCGGTCGGCAGCTTCACGCCTACCCGCTGGCGTTACCTGCCGAGTATGAAGAGACACTGAACGTATTCCGCGCCAGCGGCCTGCACGAACCACAGCTGCTGCTCTGCCCCGAACTGCTTTATCAATCAGACGATGCCGCCGCCCATACCCCCTGGACGCGCATCGACCCGCGCGCCGCCTGGCTTGCCGACATGCTGAAGGAGCTACGCGGCCAGAAGGTACTGGTGATCGCCGCCAGCGCCGATACCGCGATGGATCTCTCGGAGTACCTGCGCGTCACCACCGGCCTGCACGCCGCGGTGTTCCACGAGGATATGTCGCTGCTGGAGCGCGACCGCGCTGCCGCCTACTTCGCCGACCCGGAGTTCGGCAGCCCGGTGCTTATCTGCTCTGAGATCGGCAGTGAGGGGCGCAACTTCCAGTTCGCCCACCACCTCATCCTGTTCGACCTGCCGCTCAATCCCGACCTGCTGGAGCAGCGTATCGGCCGCCTGGATCGCATCGGCCAGAGTGAGACCATCAATATTCATGTCCCCTATCTGGAACACAGCGGCCAGCAGCTGATGTTCCGCTGGTACCACGAGGCCCTGGGCGCCTTTGAAAAGACCTGCCCCGCCGGCCACAGCGTCTTCGTGCGGGTGGCCGAGCAACTGACCGAGGCGCTGCACCATCCTGATTCGGATGAGGCGATGATCGCTGCCCTCATCGAGGCGAGCTACCAGCTGCACCGCGAGCTGGACACTGCGCTGCAACGTGGCCGCGACCGCCTGCTGGAGGTCAACTCCTGTCGCCCCGGTATCGCCGAGCACCTTCAACAAGAGGCCAAACTGGATGATGCCCTCACCACCCTGCCCGATTATCTTGAAAAGGTATTCGACTGCTTCGGCATCGATAGCGAGGTACACAGCGAGCAGAGCACCGTGATCCGCCCCGGCGAGCAGATGCAGGTCAGCGGTCTGCCCGGCCTCAGTGAAGAGGGGATGACCTATACCTGCGAGCGTGAGCACGCCCTGGCCAATGAAGACCTGCACTACCTCAGCTGGGATCACCCGCTGACTACCGCGGCAATCGAGACCATCCTCGGCGGCGAGCTGGGCAACAGCGCCATCAGCGCCATCAAGACCCCGCGCATCAAGCCCGGCACCCTGCTGCTGGAGGCACTATTTGTTATTGAAAGCACCGCTGCCACCGCGCTGCACGCCAGCCGCTATCTCCCCCCCACCACTATCCGCGTACTGGTAGGCCAGAGCGGCAAGGACCTGGCCGACAAACTCTCCCACGATGAGATCAACCAGCACCGTGAGATGCTGGAAAAACAGACTGCCCATAAGGTGATCCGTGCCTATGAAAAGGAGCTGCGCACCATCATCGACAGCGCAGAAAGAATCGCCTCAGAGCAGGCCCCCGCGATCATCGCCAGCGCCCACCAGAGCAGCGGCGAGCTGCTAAGCCGGGAGATCGACCGTCTGGAGGCGCTGCGCCACGTCAATCCCAACGTGCGTGAGGCCGAGGTGGAGTTCTTCCGCGAGCAGTGGCGGGCACTGGATCAGGCACTCGACTCTGCCAGGGCGCGTCTGGATGCACTACGGGTAATTGTGGCAACGTAACAGCACAGGGACTATCCCGAGCGCAGCATATCGGCCCTGACACAGCGCAACACCTCGTAGGAGAACTCCCCTTCCAGCGCCTCGAATACCGGTTTCAGGCGCTTACCGCCCTCATTATGTTCAAGGGCAAAGCGGATCGCTTCAAGCTGATGCTCCTTAAGCGGCACCGCCTCGCCAAGCGGTACCTCACCGCGTTCAATGCCTTTGGTCAGGTGGCTGTAAATGGTGGTTGCCTTCAGGCCGCGCTGAGCGGCAATGGCCCCCACATCCATGCCGAGGCGGAACAGTTGCAACGTCTCCTCTTCGCTGTCGCTCTGCTCGTCATCTTCCAGGTTGCGATACTCGTTGAGCACATCGAGAAAGGCATCACCGTAGGCTTCGAGTTTTTTCGCGCCGACACCGGAGATGTTCGACAGCTGCGCCAGAGTTTCGGGGCGGGTCTCCACCATCTCGCCAAGCGTCGCATCGTGAAAGATCATGTAGGCGGGAATCCCCTGCTCGTCGGCCAGTTGCTGGCGACGGCTACGTAGCGCCTCCCACAACTTGCCCTGTCCCTGATCGGCAAAACGGTTGGCCTTGCGCTCACGGCTCTTCGCCGCTTTCTTGCGTGAAAGCTTGCGCAGGTGCAGTGGCTGCTCGCCACGCAGTATCGGGCGGCTCTCTTCGGTAAGGTGCAGGCCGCCGTGCCCTTCCAGGTCGACGGCGAGCAGCCCCCGGGCAATGAGTTGCCGATAGAGGTCACGCCATTCGCTCTGATTTAATTCACTGCCGATACCAAAGGTGCTCACCTTGTCATGACCAAAACGGCGCATGCGCTCATTATCCTTACCGAGCAGTACCTCGACCAGGTAACTCACCCCAAAGCGCTGGCCGGTGCGATGGACACAGGAGAGCGCCTTGCGCGCCGCAGTGGTAGCATCCCAGGTCGCAGGCGGCTCCAGGCAGGTATCGCAGTTGCCGCAGGGCTCCGGTAGCTCATCATTAAAATAGCGTAACAGCGCCTGACGACGGCAGGTGGTCAGCTCACACAGGCCAAGCATGGCATCGAGTTTATGGTGTTCGATGCGCTTGATCTCTTCAGGGGCGTCGGAGTTTGCCTGCATCTGCTTGAGGGTAATCACATCCTGCAGACCATAGAGCATCCAGGCATCGGCGGGCAGGCCGTCGCGACCGGCTCGCCCTGTCTCCTGGTAGTAGGCCTCCAGGCTCTTCGGCAGGTTGAGATGGGCGACAAAGCGTACATCGGGCTTGTCGATCCCCATGCCAAAGGCGATGGTGGCAACGATGATCACCCCCTCCTCTCGCAGAAAGCGTTCCTGATTACGCTGGCGAACCTGTGGCGAGAGTCCCGCGTGGTAGGGCAAGGCATCCAGCCCCTTCGATTCAAGCCAGGCGGCAGTCTCCTCGACACGCTTACGGGAGAGGCAGTAGACAATACCCGCCTCCCCCTCATGCTCGTTGCGGATAAAACGCAGCAGCCGGTCCCGGGCATTACCGCTGTTCTCGCTAATACGGTAGCGGATATTGGGGCGATCAAAGCCACTAATAAACTGCTGTGCCTCACCCAGGGCCAGGCGCTCAATGATCTCACGGCGGGTGGCCGCATCAGCAGTGGCGGTGAGGGCGATACGCGGGATCTGCGCAAAACGCTCATGCAGCACGGATAGCTGCACGTACTCGGGGCGAAAATCGTGGCCCCACTGGGAAACGCAGTGCGCCTCATCAATAGCAAACAGGGCCACAGGGATGCGCTCAATTAACTCCAGCATGCGCGGCATCATCAGGCGCTCCGGGGCAACGTAGAGCAGATCCAGCTCACCGCGGTACAGCGCCTCCTCAACCTCACGCACCTCATCCTGGCTCAGTGTAGAGTTGAGAAAGGCCGCCTTCACTCCGTTCTGGCGTAGCGCATCGACCTGATCCTGCATCAAAGCAATCAGCGGTGAGACAACAATGCCTACACCGGGGCGGACCATGGAGGGGATTTGATAGCACAGCGACTTGCCACCACCGGTGGGCATCAACACCAGCGCATCGCCACCGCTCACCAGCTGCTCGACGATCGCCTGCTGCTGCGGACGATACGCCTCATAGCCAAAGACACTTTGCAGTATCTGGAGTGGTGAATTATCTGAAGGGGGGTATGTATTCATGGGGGGGGATCATTTCACAGCCCCCCCGCAGATGAAAGCAGCACAAATATAATTATTGCCTAGTTAGCCGAGCTCACCTGCTCATTATGACGATAACCATTCAGCTTCGCCTGCTCATACCAGTGCTGAGCGAGTGCAGCATTAACCCTGGTGCCACGCCCCTCTTCATACATCTTCGCCAGAAAGAACTGTGCCTTGGCATTACCCTGGTTCGCCAGTTTAGTCTGGAACTCAAACACCGGTTTATCAAAATCGGCAGCCACCGCATCATGGGTAATAGCAGCGAAGGGGAGTGATGCCAGCATACAAATTACGGCAACACGCTTGGTAAGGCTTTTCGGGTGGGTAACCATTATTCAACTCCTTGAACCATTGTCATTAGCAACACCCATATAATACACATGGTTATAAATATAGCAATATACTTATATGCTTATACGCAATGAAAGATCCGTGCAACACGACTCAATCCCTCTCCTGCCATCACGCATACCCTTGTGCCACCAGCAAAAACCACGGCATTAGATTCTCATTTTGTAGGAAATGACCTACGTAAAAAAATACATATGTATGACAGTATGACCGACCATAAAAGTATAGTATTTATGCTCAATCTAATTATCGTTGTAACTTGCTGAAAATATACTATTTTTAGTGAGTCGACTCGGTACAGGTTAAGGAAGATCTTTTGAGCAGAAGGTATACACCACACTCCCTCATCGTCATCATGGCCGTCTCGGTCATTGGAGTAGTGGTTCTTACCGTCTGGCTGCTCTATGAGGTCAGCCTGGAGCAGCAGCGCCAGCGTCTGGTGGAGATCACCCAAAGCAGCGCACGCATGATCGAGGCTATCGCAGAACACGAGGCTGACGATGCCCAACAGGAGCATGA
>JBFFJV010000129.1:0-7303 GCA_041555695.1 Thiohalomonadaceae bacterium
AGGACGTTAAAGATCTTGTACCAGGTCGGCCCGAGGTTGGCGATGTAAAAATCCTCGTCGCGATTCTGTACCAGAAGGGTGCCGATCATGCTCGCCAGGGCCACAAGACAGAGCAGCGATACGGCCACCGGCATCGTGGAGAGCAGGTGGATCAGGCGTACCGCCGCATTGCCTTTAGGGGACTTTTTTTGAGTCGGTTTTGAGTCGTTTATAGCCATTCTATTTAATATGTTATTTTGTTGTTATAGTTATAGTTTTTGAGTTTTCCGACTCTATCATTACGGCCCCAAGAAGACCAGATATTGACTTCGCTATCCACTATGTTTTGGTGTCGTCGTAGTGTTGCTTTGCGGGGATGCTCCTCGCTGTTTGGCTAGGGAGTCCTGCCACTCCCAGAGGGCTGCTCGGGCTTTAGCAAGGAAGGAGTCATCGCTTTTACTAAGGTGCACAAAAGTACGCATTGCCCCCAGAGCCCCCTCGAGATCACCCAGCCCCTCCAGGGCTACCGCCATGCCATAGTAGGCATTGACCTGTTCGGGGCGTAATTCAGTGGCACTCTGGAAGAAGTCGAATGCACCCTTGTAGTCCTTCAGACCAATCAGGGCATAGCCCATGTTGACATGAGCCTCGACCAGTTGAGGTGAGAGCTCAAGTACACGGTGCAGAGCCTTCACCGCATAGTCGAACTGCTTGGCATGAAGCATAGAGATAGCCTGTTGAAAGCGCATCTCTATTTCGCGGCCGCGCGCATCCGTGGCGTGCTGAGTGGGGCTGGTCTGGCCATTATTAGTAATAGCGGGCGTTTTGATCGATGTAATAGGTTGTGGTTGTGGGCCGGGTATCAGGGTAATGAGGCCACCCAGTATACCTACCACGGCAATGGTGATGATGAGGCCTGTCAGGCGTTGGTCACGACGTGGTTTCATTATGTTCTCCGTGACGTTGAAGCGATGTGTGTTGTGTTTTTATCGTATGGAGCAGAATGAAGACGAACATCAGAGTTGCGGTGATGGCAATGAGGCCACCAATACCCATCAGTCCCATAGCGAGGGCCTGTAGCCCTTCAGTGGCCATCACCACCTTGCGCGGCACATCAAGCTGACCGGAAAGGGCCATGCCGCTGATGTAGATCGACATACCAAAAAAGTAGAGTTGTAGCTGACGTTTAACCCAGTATGCGCTCGGGCGACCGAGGCCAAATTCGTAAAACAACTGGTAGCACAGCGCCATGAATGCGAGGGTAATGGCGGCGTTGGTAGCATGGTAGTGAGCGGTTACAGAGACGGTATCACCCCTTATCAACAGACCAAGCACCAGTCCCGCCAATAGTAATATTTGCGATAGCCGCACGCTTGAATCAGCCACTCTCCATGTTAGCGCTAGCGCGGGCAGTATCAGAAATGGTGTCCCATAGCGCATTAATTGTGTGAAGCCATCACGCCACAGCTGCGTCCCCGGTTCTGGCAGGACGGCCAACAATAATCCGCCAGCCAACATTAGCAGGGTAAGTAGCTTCAGGAACTGGTAGTGTCGTGCAGACAATGCCAGCCCCAGAAGTTTCTGCCAGGCAGCCAGCAACAGCAGCAGGTAGACAAACTGCAACATATGTCCGCCACCCCAGAACAGTGTCTCAAAATCATATGAGTCTGCAACCGCAGTAGGGAGTCGCCATGCGCTGAGAGCAAATACCAGCAGGGCCGCCACAAGTGCTGTAGCCGCCAGCTTGTCACAACCATCCCCCGGCACGAAGGTCCGGCGTAGCGCGTACATGCCGATACCGACAGCAAAGGAACACAGTCCAGCCAAAAAGGCGGAACTATGCAATATGGGGATATAGTTGCTCATCACCGGCTGCGGTGGCGGGTGCAATAAGGGAGAGAAGCTAATTAGAAACGCGCCGCCTATGACCATCGCAAAGGAGAGAGAATCATAGGTCGTATGCATGGGGTGAATGTTCAGCGACCAGAGTACCGCGCCAAATGAGAGTAGCCACACCAGGACGGAAAAGTTTACGTGTAATACCAGAACAGTATGAAACAGATCCGCCCCACCAAACAGTTGTTGCAGTAGGGGGGTGCGCGCTACCACCAGCAGTATGGCAAAGAGTGCTGAGAGGCCGATCGCACCAAGCGCCAACAGTAGCCAGGGACGGCTTTGTGGATTGATTGGTAGAGGCGTGACCATGCCGTTATACCGCACCCTGATGCGGTGCGGTGGTAACAAAGGGCACACCAAAGAAGGTGAGGAAGGCGAGTACAAAAACCACCAAGATCATCACTGCACCACGTACCGCCGAAGGCTTGAAGGTGATACGCAGATGCAGTGAGAAGGCAAGAAACAGCCAGGTAAGGAATGACCAGGTTTCAAGTGGATCCCATGCCCAGTAGCGGCCCCAGGCATCCTGAGCCCAGATAGCACCGGCAATTAGCATCAGGCTGTCGAAGATGACACCAAGCGCCATGAAGCGGTAGGCGAGATCGTCGAGACGTCTATCATCTGGCAGGCGTGACAATTTTTCGGTCAGAAGGTTGGCTCGGCGGAGTAGTATTACCCCGGCCATTCCTACTGCTACCATAACCGCACCGAGGAAGACCTTACCGAACATAATATGGATCACTAACCATGTGGTGTCATAGGTAGGTGGCCGTGAACCTCGCTCTGGTGATTGGAACATCATCCAGGCCATCATTATAAAGAGTACCGGTAGCACGATGGCTGCAATTGGACGTATAGGTTTGAAGCGCCAGAAGGAAAAAGCAAAGATGAAGATAAGGCTCCACACATTACTGGAGAGGATCTCAAACATCGTGATATACGGGCCGTGTTCCAGGCGTATCCAGCGCAAAATTATGGAGGCACCGTGCAACATCAAACCTGAACTCATGGTAGCCAACACTAGCCGCTCAGGTAGACGTGTAAGCACCACCCCAATGATGGCACTAGAGCCTGCGATTACGTAGCTGATTACTGCCAACCATAGCAGTAAAATTTCTTGTTCCATCTCGGCAACCTTTAAATCAGGAAAAGGGTAGCTAATATTGTTGAATTAGTTCCCTGAAGTGTGATCGTTATTCCTTGATGATTTTATCGCTACGACCGTAGATATATGGTCCCAATAATAACAGACGATATGAGTGAAGTGTATAAGAGTTGCGTAGGGCGTTAATTATTGAAAATAAGAGAATGCTTATATATTTCTTGTGTTAAGACTGGGTAGTGAAGTAAATCTCAGTTGAGCTATATAATATTTAATATAACCATGGAATGAAACGGTAACGCACCCGTTTCATGTAGTCTCGATAGGGTGCAAATTTCTTTAAGTGACGCTCTTCACTTAAGGCACGCAAAATATAGATTAGGGTCCATGAAAACTGACCAAATATATATTTAAAACTCCAGAATTTTCTATAGCCAATAGCAATTACCCACCACATAAGAATTTTACAAGTATAAACCGGATGACGAATAATGCCGAATAGCCCTCGTGTTTGTAGTTTTTTTAAAGAAATGTTGGCAATAGATGGCCCCAGTGATGCGTCAGCATAAACAAGTAGTGCGAGCAAGATATTTTCTGTAACTAGGAACAGGTAATGAATGGTGCTGCTGTCAAATAACATGGATGAGGTGTTCTGGTCTGCGATCGCCGGTGCAAAAGGGAACAGAATACTGGTGGTTTGATTCAAAGGAGCATAACAGCTAAAACAGATAAGCCATCCTCCCGCAGTAAGATCAAGTGAGCGGCTGCGATTCTCTAACCATCGTGACTCTATGCTGTAACTCATGCTTGCAATAGTGGCATCCATCAGCCACAGAAGTGCCGTAATGAAAAGAAGAATAGATAGGATATTGTGATTACTAAATTCGTTTTTTGATGCATCAAGTGCAACGCTTAACATGTTATGAACTTGCACAATCATAGTTGGCATAAAGTATGCCCGCATTAACAAGTTTAGTATGACTTTTTTATTGTACGCATGGCGCATGACAGTAAACGTTGGACGAGTTTTGGTAAATATGCGTATCCCAATGCTTTTTATTATGTGGATAATCCTAACTGCGGGATCATAAAAGTCTTCAATGCGTGAGGACTTTACCGTTAGAGTAATAATAAAATAGGGGAGACCGCCTACTAGATAGAGCTTGTAATAAAAAGAGAGAAAATCAATGCTGTGCACAAAGCGTGGAGAGCTATAGTACGGGTGTTGTAGGATAAACGTGTAACCTATAGTGAAAACGCTAAGCCAAACAGCATAACGCACAGCAGAGCGCTTAAGTAATTGCGATATGTCATCAGGCCATGACACAGTAAAGTCACTTTCACCGCGCCATTGTTTATAAAGATTTCCCGCAGCGAATATTGTGGCTAGAATGAAAACAGGTATAAAGAAATACGCATCCAGAAGTTCGAGTTTCCTGAAAAATAGATACGATGCGAGTGCCGTAATTACGGTGCTCATGGCATAGAAGTGAGGTGATAGATTTATATTCATACTAATCTGTGGGCTCTGCACGTATAGATTCGGTAGTAGTATTCACTTTTCTTCCCATGGGGTGGCAGATATTTTCTGCCAATAGTGCCACGCAAGTGCAATAACTGAGAAGAAGCAGGCGGCAAGTAGCCAGGGAAGTGTCCAATCGTAGAAAACGACAAATCCCATCCATGTTCGTAACTCTTTATAGGTAAGTCTGCCCTCGGGGAATTGCATGCCCTCCCCTGGAGTCAGTGGGGTTCGTTGATTATTGTGGCGGATTATTAATGTATGTTTCTCTGGTATCCGAAATTTAGAAACCACACCTGGAGTTATGATTTTTTCATCAAATTGTAACAGGGCCCACACAGTATGTGAGGTGCCAGGAATATTCCACTCCTGGGATTGATTAAACTCATTTTCAGGATAAGCAGGCAGATGTATGGCGCCAAGTTGTGAATCGGTACCATCGGTGGGTTGCCATAAAAACACTGGCGCAAAGCCTTTGTGTTTAGTGGAATAGAATCGATATCCTGATTGTATTAACGGCTGAAGATCTGCAATAGTGTACTGCATAACCTCTCCCGATTTATTACTCCACTGCACGTGACTACGTATAAAACGTTTACGCTGAGATTCGTCAAATTCAATATTAAAGTTGTTAAGCTGAAATCCTATCTCCTTGTCTTTTAGTTCATGAAGTAGACCAGATTGATAATGTGACAGCTGTGACGGCATTTGCTCTCCTTCTGTCACTTCTACCTCACCTTTAAGGTAGGTAAGACGACCGATAGCAATCAACAAGAGTATTGCCATTAGTCCAACGTGGAAGGTAAATAAGTGTTGTTTCTGCCTAAATGCAGGATTTGTAAGAGTTGCAGTGAAAAGATTTACAACAAGGAGAAATAATGGCGTTGCCAGCCACCACTCGGAGCTGTCTTTGTTAAAATAATAGTAAGCAATAGATGTGGCAAAATAGCCGAATAAATACAGTGTTACACGGAGCCCCCCTAAAACACGAAGAGCTGAATGAAAAGTGGACATTTATTATGGTCTAACCTTCTATCTTTAATAAGGGCAGCCGCCGCCCGCGCCCGCGCCCGCGCCCGCGCCACCACCATTCATCCAGTTCACTCCACCACAGTCACCCGCTGTCCATGTGCCACTGTTTTTCCAGGTGACCGCATTGCCAGATCCACCTAGTTGAGCACCCAAATAGTATGGTGCCTTAGTAAAGGCGGCATTAGCCGGTGCACCTTCATCATTTATGTCCACAAGTAGTGCCTTGTTTCCCCATCCATGCGGAACCGCAACGTGACACCATGTACACTGCATAGAGCCTATAACATTCGCATGTCCTACATGCAGATTAACCTCTTTATTTGTTGTGAGATTACACTGGTTTCCTGCGGTACCAGCGGCCATACGGAAACCACTGAATTTGACTGGGTTGGGTGCATTGTTTGCGTATTGGTCCCATTCATGACATTTGAAGCAGAGATCATCGGGGGTTGCTGACCCTGTGTTTCCACTCCAGGGTCCTTTTAGTATAAAAGGATTTGTTGAACCATGAGGACCCCAAGGGGCATCGTTTTCTGTACCATCACCTGGAACAACGGTTTGAGCACCGGTGTTCGAGCCATGACAATCGGAACAGTACATGCTCTGTGCGCCTATATAAGTATCCGCATCCGCGGCTCCAACTCCATTCCATGGCGCAAGAAAACCATTTTGAGATGGATCTGTAGTACCAAACCGTAGTGTTGCGTCGCGTCCGGTAGAGTCGATTACTGGATGCCAGGAGCTGTGATCCGCAGCGGTCTCTCCCGGGTCAGCCGGATGAAACTCCATCGCCTGATTGGTGTATTGAGTAACATTGTTTATTCCAATTGATGGACCAAATTGAGGAGGGTTGTCATTTGGCCATGCATAATTTGAATGACACTTTAAACACACCTGGTATTCACGTGATACGTGTTGTTCACTAGTGTTATCGATAATTTCTGATGTGCCGACACCACGTTTTAAAGCAAATCCTATGTTGGCATCAGCTTGGCCCCAGGCTGAGGCTGCCGGATAGATGGGATCAACTCCCGTAATACCTGAAAGAACGCCCGAGGCAATATTGGTATGAACCGTACCGCTGGCATGGGTGTGAGTACCGGCGGCATCGCCACCGCCTGAACCGTTAAACTTTCGAGACTTTTTTACGCGATGTGGGTTGTGACAGTCAGTGCATTCAGCATGACGATTCAAGGAGTTGGCGAGATCTTTACCGAGAAGGTCTGGTTCCTCCACAAAATCCTTTCCACGATTGAGTCCCTCGTCAGCTTCCGTACCGGTGCCGATGGCATGTACCTCACTTGCGCCTCGTTGCTCAGTAGATGTGATGGGCATGTGGTAGAGGAGTCCAAAGTCTGTTTGGATATCAGGTACGTGGGTGGTATCCCCTTGCGCTGTCAGGGCACCACTCGGTGAGTGGCATTGATAACAGGTCTCTTCAAGCGCCGGCCCCCCACCTTTTTTTGGTGTGTTTAAGTCATCCGTACCCTCACGTAACAGACGACGTGCACCCTGTACCGTGTGTGTGTCATGGCAGTTAAGGCATGCCGCACGCCAGACCGGTAGTGCATCGGGAAAATCTCGCAACCCGGCTGAAGTTGCACCGTATTGTTCTGCTGCCACATTAGCACGTGCATGTGCAGAGTCAGCCCACCCTTTCTTTTTATGGCAGGCTAAGCAGATTATGTCACTTGTCGGACTGAATACATCATCTGCAGGGCCGTTGGTAGTTTGAAAACGGTTAGCCTTGACAAATTTTGTTGCAGTATCAC
>JBFFJV010000130.1:0-7292 GCA_041555695.1 Thiohalomonadaceae bacterium
ACGTTATCCACTTCTTCACCCAGGCGGGCGAAGTCGGCGGACAGGATGGATGGAGCAATCTGGAAATCGGCCATGGTTGTTGCCTCTCAAATCTAGTCGTAAATCAGTTCAGTCGCACCGCGCCAAATGGGCTGTTGGGGCCGGTACACCACAAAATAATCCCGAATCTTACCCGCTCCGCGCCGCTTTTGCGAGATTTGGGCATCCCACCGGGCTCCCGTATACTTGCCCTGTCTCAATCACCCCCCACATAGATATGATGCTGAGCCGATCACTTCTCCTGCTAATCCCCCTGCTGGCACTGCTTGCGGCTGGCGTGCGTGCCGAGACTGCCGCCGATGCCGCTGCCCCCGACAGCAACGCCGAGGGGGCCAACGCCGCCGCTGAGGCCACCACCACAAGCGAAGCGGAAGCCGAGGAGCAGCGACGCAAGGCAACGCTGGAAAAGGCCTACGCTGCAGAGCAGCAACTGGCGCAGCAGTTGCGGGGGCAACTCACCGATAGCGAGCTACTCTCCCTGCGCAGCAGCGAGAACGGACAGGAGCGTGAGGTACTGGCCGTGCTCAAGCCGCAAATCAAAGGCAAGGCGCTGGGTGCTGTGCTACTGCTACACGGCATGAATGCCCATCCCGACTGGCCGGGGGTGATCGCCCCGCTACGCCGCGGCCTGCCCGAAGCCGGCTGGCACACCCTGTCGCTGCAGCTGCCCCACCGCATCACCGGGCAGGATGACATGGCATGGCTTGATATCACCCGCCTGCGTATTGCCGCAGCCCTGGCGGAGCTGGATGGGCGATCGATGAAACACATTGTGATTATCGGTCATGACCTGGGAGCCGTGGCGGCCATCGACTACCTGAGTGAGAACCAGGCCCCGGCAGTACAGGGGCTTGTTGTGATTAGCCTGGATGGACGCGCCAACGAAGAGCGCCGCCTCGATGCCGCCCGGGGCCTGGGACAACTAAAGCTGCCACTGCTCGACATCTACGCCGAGCGTGACCGGCCGGCCGTCGTTGCCAGCGCCACGCGCCGCTATGACCTGGCACGACGCAATAATGACGATAAGGTGGAGCCTCGCCCCTCCTATAGCGACATTGCCAAAGACTACAGCCGCAGTAAGGGGCTGGGGATGAGCTATCGCCAGATCAAGCTGGTCGGCACCGACTACCGCTACCACGGCCAGCAGGCCATTCTAGTCAAGCGGGTGCGCGGCTGGCTCAAGCATTACGTTAAATAACCGAACAACCAAAATCCAACCGGAGAAAAATCCATGAGTATTGCCGTTACCCTCCACCTTCTCGCCGCCGTGATCTGGGTGGGCGGGATGTTCTTTGCCCACCAGATGCTGCGCCCGGTTGCCGCCACGCTGCTTGAACCACCATTGCGTCAGCAACTGTGGGTGGGCGTATTTGGCCGATTTTTCCCTGCGGTATGGGTCGCCGTTGCCACCATTCTTATCAGTGGCTACTGGATGCTGTTCGTAGTCTTTGGCGGCATGGCCAGCGCCGGGCTCTACATTCACGTTATGCACGGCCTGGGGCTGCTGATGGTCGCCATCTACTGCTATGTCTATTTCGTCCCTTACCAGAAACTCAAGCGCTCTGTCGCCGCGCAGATCTGGCCCGAGGGCAAGGGTCACATCGACCGCATTCGTGACATGGTGGGGATTAATACGATTCTGGGTCTCACCACCATCGCCGTGGCGGCGGGTGGGCGTTACCTGCATTAAGCGCTTAAGCGGGCCTTGATAATACGAATGTGTTATTGAGGGCCGGGCAGTAAATGGCGAAAATTTGCCTTGTGATTTATACGGAATTAACCCACAAGGAGAAACGCCATGAAAGCCCTTAAATCCCCCCTCTACACCCTGTTTGCCATGATGCTGCTCGTTGCCGCCAGCAGCGCTACCGCTTGCGGCGATCCGAATGAAGTCGTCGAGATGAGCAAACCGGCACCTGAGATCACCATTAGCGAAGAGGAGTGCTAGGTCCATTGTCTGCACTATCCTGCCGCAACGGGGTAGCGCAGAGCCCCTCCCAGCTTAACGAACTGCCTCCACCCTGTATCAACCGAGACTGCGCACTGGCCGATATTTCACATGACGCGCTATCACAAAGCGTCTGCGGCACCTGCCGTGCACACAAACCACACCTTTTCGTCGCTATCGCATACTCCTGCTTTGACGGTTTACCCTTCTGTGTCAGCTGCAGCAACACCCTCAGCGACAACAAACTGATGAAGATCCCCAGTAAAAAACAGCTGGTAATGCTTGAGTGGTCGCCACAGCATCCGCACTACCGCCCAACCCCGGTTTAATTCGAACAAAAAAAACCGGACATAGGCCCGGTTAGTCATAAAGACCAAAGGAGTCGTGAAAGCAGCCGCAAATCGTGTTTTGAGGCGTACTGCTTAAAGCTCTGAGGGTAGCAACAGGGGGAAGCTTAAGTTATGTTCTTCCGCACCCTGAATCTGGTTTTAAAGTAACAATTCCATATTAAGACGAAGTGGGAAATAACACATTTGTATTAAACTGCATGACAACAAGTCGGCGCAGGAACCCCTTGCCATAATGCACAGACAATATTGCAGCCAGCTACTGTTAGCCGCCAGTAGCTGCACTGCACGAATGTGCAAGGTTTCTTTCTAACGACGTCGGAGCTGGGTGCGAAGTCTAGTGACTTGCTACATGCAGGCAATAACACAAAGGAATTAGCAGCACGGTTTTTCGCACAGTGCCCTATCACCCATAAGTAGTATTGACGCCCTGCGCACGGGCAGGGAAAATCATCATGTTAACGGACGACTAATAATAATGATCGCGCGATGAAGATACTCGTCATAGATGACCACCGCATGTTCGTCGATGGACTGCGGTTTGTAGTACAGCAGCGAAACGATGAAATCGCACTGCACCATGCGCTGAATGCCGATGAGTGTTTCGCGCTGCTTGAACATGGGCTTGAACCCGATCTCATCCTTCTCGACCTCAACCTCCCCGGCGCCAACGGGCTGTCGATACTGCGCCAGCTGCAGCGGTGTGGGGTGTGGGCGCCGGTACTTATCGTCTCGGCATCACAGTCTACCCACGATGCGCAGATGGCGCTCAACCAGGGTGCGCTTGGCTTCGTCCCCAAATCAGCCGAGGGCGGTGAGTTGCTGCGCGCCATCGACACCGTGCTGACTGGCGAGGTCTACCTGCCACCACAGTGGTCGCAACTGGTACCAACAGGCCCGGAGCCCGAGCAGCAGGAGGAGCGCCCGGCTGTCTCCGACCGGCAAATGGAAGTACTGCACCTTCTGTCCCAGGGCCATGCGAACAAAATCATCGCCGACCAGCTGAAACTGTCTGAGAACACGGTAAAGGTTCACCTGCGCGAGATCTTCCGCGCCCTCAAGGTCACCAACCGCACCGCCTGTGTGCGCGAGGCGCAGCGCCTGGGGCTGGCCTGATCCCTTACTTCTCCTGCTGCAGCAACAAACCCAGCACGCTCCTCATCTGTGCCGGTTTCACCGGCTTGTGCAGCAGGGCATAGCCACTCTCCTTCGCCTCCTGCAAGCGACGCGGGTCAGTGTCACCGGTGATCAGCATAGCGGGCAGCGGTGCCTCGGCACGCGCATGAATAGCCCGAATAGCCTCCACCCCGGTGGTGCTGTCGCGAAGCCGGTAGTCACTAATGATGGCATCCACTCCCTGCTGTGCCTCTTCAAAGACCTGGACTGCCGAGTCGACACCATCAGCCAGTAGCACATCGCAGCCCCAACGCTCCAGCAGCGCAGCCATGCCCTGGCGTACCGATAGCTCGTCGTCGATCACAAGCAGGGTGCGCCCGGAGAAGTCCCAGCGGCTGAGCTGAGCGGGAAGCTGTTCTGATACCTCTTCCTGCTGCACCCGTGGTAGCGTCAAACTGAAGACCGAGCCCCTGCCGGGACGGGAGATGACCTTTAACTGATGCCCCAGCATATCCGCAACCCTGCGGCAAATGGCAAGACCCAGACCCAGACCCTTGCTGCGATCACGCTCCGGGTTTCTGAGCTGATGGAACTCCTTGAAGATCGCCTCAAGCTGTGACTCGGGTATCCCGCAGCCGCTGTCCCACACCTGTAATAGCAAATTATCGCCGCGCCTGCGGCAGGACACCATCACCCAGCCCTGATCAGTATAATTAATCGCATTACCAACGAGGTTACGGATAATATTCATCAACAGCGTGGCATCGCTCAAGGCCCAGTGGACACAAGCACGGACATAGAAATGCAGCTCCTTCTCCTCAGCCTTTGGGCGCATCTCACGGTAGAGGTTTTCCAGTAACGGTTTGATGGGGAATTTGGCGACCTTAGGTTCAATCACCCCGGCATCCAGCTTCGAGATATCGAGCAGTGAGTCGAGCAGGCTGTTGTGTGCCATAAGTGTAACGTTGATACTGTCAAGCAAGGCCCTGCCACGTTGTGTTTTCACCTCCGGGGCCAGCGCCTCATTGAACAGGGCGAGTGAGTGCACAGGCTGACGCAGGTCATGGCTTGCCGCCGCAAGAAATCGGCTCTTGGTCTGATTCGCCATGCTTAGCTCGTCGATGAGGTCCTGGTTCTCAAAACCCAGGCGAATGCCCTCTCGTAGTGACCTACCTACCGCCCAGCCCGACAACACAATAACCAGGATATAGACGATGACAGAAACACCCAGAACAAGATATTCAACATCCTGTTCCATAAATAGCCGGATCGCCAAGAGTGAATTGGAAACGATCGCAAAGGAAAAAAACAGGTTAATCCAGTAACCGGTGATTGGCAGCGAGGTAACAGGAAGTGCCACCACAATGCACAATATTAGCACCTGATTCGATATCGACTCAGTGTTCAAAAACAGCAGTGGTGCCATCCCCCAAACTATACCCTGGACAACCCCCATCCTTAACAGCACACCACCCCAGTATGCCGGCGGTCTCTCACGGGTACTTACCTGAAAATAATTTACCGTTACGTAATAGCGGTAAGCCAGCGACACTGCATGTGCAGCAAACCACCACAACAGGTGTTCATGATCCGCACTCTGCCACAGGCCGGCAACAAACAAGCCGCCTGTTAACATCGCTCCCAGCCACGTCGTTGGTATCTGGCGAAACACATGCTCCAGCGCCCGTCTATCAATGCGCTCGAAGACTTCCTGTTCATCATGAATCATCTTCGCCTACCCTGCATCAGTTGACAGGCCCTGATACGGCAGGCGACGCCTCTACGGCCGACCACATCTTCTCGGCACGTTCAAGCAACAAATCAAACAATATGTCACCCGGCCTCACCTCTACTACGATATGGTCTACGCTACACTGCTGGGCAACGTGATTATCTCCCGGTTCATCTAGCGCAAACATCTGTTTTATCTGCTTTGCTGTTTTCAAATGTGTGCGGTCACCACCATGTTCCACTACTACAGCGAACTCTCTTTCGCCAATCCTTGCTACCAAATCCTGAGGACGGAAGCTGCGGTACAGTTTCTCGGCAAACCGATAGACCGAGGCATCTGCGGCACGCTTGTCAGTTGACGGTATACTCAAACGAAACAAAATCACACTGGCCTGGCCACCAAACGCCTGAACACGCTTAATCAACTGATCCGCCTGTCGCGATATCGCCTCACGGTTAAGCAGTCCAGTTCTAAAGTCGGTGTCAGCCGCATGCTGCACTCTCATTCCCTGACTATCGAATAAAGTAAGCATGTAGGAGAATGCGATCAGCACATTGAAAACCGTCGCACCAAAATAGGTGTAATGATTAAAGGCCGTGTTTTCCACCACACTGACCTGAGGCGGAATCAGCACGGAACTAATCGTTCTGGCGATAAAGGCTATCGCCAACAGCAAATAAATCGCCGCATTGATACGGTAAACCATCCGATTATTTCCGCTCTCAGCAGCAAGAAAGCTGTAACTGATCAACAGCGCTATCATACCGATAATTCCGGAGATCATCATGGAGCGTTGAGCAAACCCCTCAGGGCCCAACCCTGCCACTATATGCACAACCACAACGCCCCCCACCAGCAACGGCAACATATATGTATCGGGCGGCCGGCGGCCATGGAACAGGCTTACTCCTAAAAGCGTATAGTAAATTCCACCGGTAAGGAGAATATTCGCAAGCGCAATTGAAAGAATAGAAGGGAGGTATCCCTGCGTTGCCTGCAGGGCCACCCCACCAGCAAGCAGAAAATAACCCAGAGACCAGTAGTTAGCCCCACGGATGCGCCGGTTAACGAACCAGCTAAGGGAAATAGCTAACGAGGTAACCAGCAGGGTGATGGCGGTAATAATAACTAGCGACCGTGCTTCAAACATCGTCCATCCCTGTACCGAGGAGAACTCTATTATCTAACAACAGAAACCCCCGTCAAGGCGGGGGTTTCTGTGAAGGTGTTGGTGTACAACCTAGTCCATCTCGCCGTACATCTTCTGCTTGTCCAGCTTGTAACTCCAGGGTAGACCGGCATTCTTCCAGCCGTTAACCACTCGCTGCCCCTTATGATTACCTTCTTTGGCCTTATCGCCCTCGTAACCATCCACCACAGTGTAGACATTGGTGTAACCGGTCTTGGCCAGCAGGTTGGCGGCCTTGGCACTGCGGCTGCCGGAACGGCACATCACGATGATTTTGCTGTCCTTCTTTAGTCCCTTTGCGGCAACCAGGTTATCCACGGCCATCTGGAACTCGCTGTTGGCGGGAAATTTAAAGGTCTTCTTTTTATCGCTCCATGTACTGAAGTCATCTGCCAGCACATAGGGAATATTAGCATCGGCACTGCTCGGCATTCCGAGGAAAGCAACCTCGGCACGCGTACGCACATCAATGAACAGGGCATCAGACTGCTCCATCTTCATCTGGTGTGCCTCTTCGGCGGTCAGGTAAAAACCGAGGGCAGTCTGCTTCTTCTCGGCCAGCCCCTCTCCACTGACAGCGTAACTTTTCATCGCGGCAAGGCTCAACAGTGACGCGGCCAGAAGGAAAGTGAAACGACTCTTTTTCATGTTACATCCTTTGTGTGTGAAAATTGAGCCGTGATTCTAAAACATTATTAGAAATTGGGAATTAACACTTTCGTATTAGTGAAGAGCAGGAGGGAATGCGTTCTACTGTAACGGTATGGGGCCGCTTGCGAGGAGGATCATTTCGATCTCCTCGGTGATCTCCTCCTGTCGTAGTGCGTTGGCGCGGGTGGCGAGGTTCGCCAGGCGCTCATCGAGCCGGTGTACCGCCCCCTCCAGATGCTGCACCCGGTACTGGTTCTCCGCCAGCAGAGA
>JBFFJV010000131.1:0-7176 GCA_041555695.1 Thiohalomonadaceae bacterium
ACTAGCACACCGCTCCTCCTCGCGCGGCGACTCCGGGGGATCAACACCAACCCAATAAACATAATTACCTACTTGAACTGGGGTTACGCTGACCATATAGATAAACGGTCAGCGCCAGCTGGCTATTTTCCTGGCCGAGTAAGAGGGTGTATGGGTATCGTCATGTCAGCGGTGCGCGAGGGTAAATCATGGCTCACCGCCAGCATCCTTTTCATGGTGATCTCAACCAGCGCGGCGGCGCGGCCACTGGTCATAGGTTCCCTGAGTGAAAAGGCAGACGCAGAGCTGTCGCTCTTTTTGCCCGTGGCACAGTACCTGGCGGCAGGGCTGGGCCAGTTCGGTATCGATAGCGCCGAGGTCCGGGTCTGTCGAACCCATGCCGAGATGGCCGCATTAATGAGCAGTGCTGAGGTAGACCTGTTCATCGACAGCTCAATGAGTGCCATGGCCGTGCAGCAGCTGAGCGGTGGTGGTCTACTGGCTCGGCGCTGGAAAAAGGGGGTCGCAGAGTATTCCAGCGTGATATTCACACGCGCCGACAGCCGCTTGCATGAACTGGCAGACCTTGGTGGAGAGTCGATCGCCTTCGAGGCGCCATTCTCCTCCAGTGGCTTCCTGCTCCCCGCACATGAGATGCACCACGCAGGACTCACCCTGACCCCATCCGATGCACCACAGCTACCACACTCCGTAGCCTACCTATTTAGCAAAGCGGATGAGAACACCCTCTTGTGGGTACTGCATGGCCGCACCAGTGCCGGAGCCATGGCCGAGTACAAATACGCCCAGCTTTCCGCGCCCATTGCGCAGGAGTTGAGGGTCATATTTCATACGGTCACCATTCCCTACCATGTGGTGATACACCGCCCCCAGCTGCCAGAGATGATCCGTGCTGCACTCCACGACCGACTGCTGGCCATGGATAAGAGTGCTGAGGGACGTCTGGTGCTGAACAATTTCGAGAAGACCACACGGTTTGACGACATCCCTGAGGAAATTCAGCTGTGGTTACGCACCATTAACCTCGACCTCATAACCGGAACAAACTGAACAGTACCATGCCTCTCACGCTCTCAATCCGTACCAAGCTGGTTCTGTTTACCACGAGCATCATACTGCTGGTGGGTGGCGGCATACCACTTGTCGCCTCGACGGTGCTGCACAGGCACCTGGTCTCCGACTTCGAGGAAAATACTCAGCAGTTATCACACTTTGCGATGTCCACCCTGGTTGACCCGCTCTATTATCTAGAGGTAGATCGGGTACGTGTCATTCTGGAAAAGGCACTACAGGACAGCAGCGTAATCAGCGCCATGGTGCTGGACAGCCAGGGGCGCATCCTGAGTGATGGTTCCATAGAGAATCCACAGTGGCTGAAGAAATTCGAGACACCGGTTATGGAGCAGATGATGGCAGCCAGTGCCCCTGTCACCCAGCTGCAACCGGGGAAGATCATCCAGGGACACCCTATTGAGGACATCAGCGGCAAGACACAGGGTTTTCTCTATCTGGAGTTCAGCACCAACAGGGTAGATCATGCAATCATGACGGCGCGACGCAATGCGTTTTTTCTGACCCTTTTGTTTCTTGCACTGGGCGGAGCCCTGGCCTGGTTACTGGCATGGCGCGCCACGCGACCATTAACTGAGATGCTAACGGCCGTGGGAGCCATTGGCAGAGGCGACCTTCAGACCCGCATCCCGGTGCATCATGCGGATGAGATCGGTGCCCTGGCACAGGGCATCAACAACATGACCGCAAGCCTGTTGCAGACCACCACATCCATCGAGCAACTGGACAGAGAGGTGGCGATACGCAAGCGCTCCGAGGCAGAACTGAAACAGGCCTGGGATGAGGCGGAACAGTCCAACCGGGCAAAAAGCGAATTTCTTGCCAACATGAGTCACGAGATCCGCACCCCGATGAACGCCATCATCAACCTCAGCTACCTGGCACTGCAGACCGGGCTCACAGCGACACAGGAAAACTACATAAGTAAGGTAAAAAAATCGGGCGAGTCGCTGCTGGGGATCATTAACGACATTCTCGACCTCTCCAAGGTTGAGGCAGGAAAACTGGAGGTAGAGCAAAAAAGCTTTGACCTGCATAGCCTGCTTGATGATCTGAATAATATCCTGCAGGTGGGTGCTGACGAAAAAGGGATCCGCTTAAGCATCGATACCACAGCCGTGCTTCACCCGCAGCGGATCGGCGACCCGCTACGGCTGAAACAGATACTAACCAACCTCCTTGGTAACAGCATAAAATTCACCGCACAGGGCGAGGTTTCGCTGCAGATCAGAGAACTCGACGACACCCAGTCTATGATTGCATTCGTGGTGAGCGACACGGGTATCGGCATCTCCGAGGAGCAGCAACAAAAAATATTTTCCCCCTTTATTCAGGCCGACGGTTCCAGTACCAGAAAATTTGGCGGAACGGGGCTTGGCCTGTCCATCAGCAGACACCTGGCCACGCTCATGGGGGGGGACATCACCCTGAACAGCAGTCCGGGCAAGGGCGCCACCTTTACACTCACCCTGCCACTTGCAATGGATGAGAGCTGGACGAAAACCACTGTCACTGCACAAAAAACAAACCGTGATGAGCAACTACCATTACGCCGCGGTGCCTCGATCCTGCTGGTCGAAGACAATGAGGTCAACCAACTGGTAGCCAATGACTTTTTGCAGCAACACGGCTTTGTTGTCAGTGTCGCCAATCATGGTGGTGAGGCCATAGAGAAAGTCAAAACAGAACCATTCGATCTCATCCTGATGGATGTACAAATGCCGGTAATGGATGGATTTCAGGCCACTACCGCCATCAGAAAGTTATCTCAAGGCCGTGATATTCCCATCATCGCCATGACGGCACACGCCATGCCGGAGATGCTCAAGCGCGGCATGGATGCAGGCATGAATGGTTACCTGACCAAGCCCGTTGATATCGAGGCGCTGCTTGACGCCCTGGTACAATGGATACCCGTCAGGGAACACCCCCAACCACCCCGTGAACGGCAGGCCGACGACATCACCACACCACAGCAGATCCCCGGTATCGATGTCAGCGCCGGCCTTAAACGGATCGGAGGGAACTGGTCCGCTTATAAGCGGGTATTGTCGGCCTTCCGTCAGAGTAACAGTGATGTTGGCGAAAAACTCAAACTGGAGATCTCGACACTGGATATATCCACGGCAAAAAAAACCGTGCACTCACTAAAGGGGGTTGCTGGCACAATTGGTGCGATGCCACTTCACCAGCTGGCGCTACAGCTGGAAAAATTGCTCAAGGATGATGCAGGTGACTACTCCGCGATACTTGATCAGCTCCAGCATGAATTAAACCGGGTTTTTAGCGGTATTGATGCACTTACATAATTGGGCAGCCAACCGCTAAAACCTAACCATATCAAACAAAAAAACCCTGCCGACATCACTAACAGCAGGGCTTTTTTTCACTGAATATTTCAACTAAGGTGAAACAGAGTCAATCTTCATATAGAAATTTCCATACTGAGTATAATTCACGGCATCAACCTCTTTTTGCACCCCGTCCACACCATTAACGCCACTGGCACATGTCGCATCAATGGATGGCTGATCATGCTCCGGACCGTACTCATACCAGGTAAATACACCGTCGACATAGGTGCTCCCCTTATGCGCGTTAAAGTGATCATGTTCAGTGGAGTATTGATCATGTGCTGAAGCTGTGCGGGTCCAGCTCTCACACTCGGCCCCAACCGTATAGACTAAATCTTTTCCTGTGTTGACGTAACCAGTGTCATCCAGGACATACACACCTACGGTAACGCAAACAGAAACCGCAGGATCACATGCTGCATCTGCCACCTCATCATTAATGCTATTGAGAGCCGACTCATTACACCCTGAAATAATCAAAAATAGTGCAATAGACATTATAAATTTCGTATATGTTTTCATTATTCGATTCCCTGCTATAAATGCTAACTGGACCGCATTTTATATTTCTATTTAACCTGTTATTTAGATGAATCTCATTAATTGTAAACAATTATCTCTTTTGGGTTAGTTGACAGCTCCTAGACCTTCACTCGCATCGCTTCATTTACCAGGTGCTGTCCCTCAGTCTGGAGGAATTCAATAAAGCTGATCGCCGCCGGTGACAGACGCTTGCCTTTGCGGTGGACCACGTTCCAGCGACGACGCAATGGAAAGCCTTCCACCTTTAGTACAACGATCTGGCCGGCCGCGATCTCCAGGCGCAGGTTGTGCAACGACAGGGCGGAGATCCCCAGGCCAGCCATCACCCCCTGCTTAATCGCCTCAGCACTCCCCAGCTCCATATAGGGATTAATGCGCAGCCCCTGCTCCTCGAAGAACTCCTCGACCACCTTGCGGTTGCCCGAGCCCGCCTCACGCACCAGAAAACGCTCTTCAGTGATTTGTTGCAGCGAGATCTTGCGCTTTATCGCCAGGGGGTGATTGGGGCTTGCCACCACGGTGATCACATTTTCCAGGAAGGGGACCTCCTCGACATCGAGACCGTCCGGCACGTGGCCCATAACGTAGAGGTCATCCTCACTATCCGCTATCCGTTCCAGCAGACTGGAGCGGTTGGCCACCTTGAGCTTGGGCTCCACATCAGGATAGCGACGGATGAAGGCCCCCAGTAGATGTGGCAGGAAATATTTGGCGGAGGTCACCGCGGTCACGGTGAGGGTCCCGGCGACCTCGCCACTCAACGCGTCGATGGCACCATCAAGTTCTGCCAGCCGTCCCAGCACATCCTTGCTAGCGGCATAGAGTTCACGCCCCGCCTCGGTAAGGGTGATGCGCTTGCCCACATGCTCAAACAGCGCCAGACCAACATTTTCCTCCAGCCGCTTGACCTGGATAGAGACCGCCGGCTGCGAAAGATGCACCTCTTCGGCTGCACGGGTGTAACTGTTGTGGCGCGCTACGGCTTCAAATAGCCTAAGTTGCTGTAATGTTGCGTGTATCATCTGCTATTCACTTTGTATGGCTTACCTTTACATTATATACATATGTAAATGCTAAACATAAAAACAATTAACTGTTATTTATTCATGCCGTAGTTTATAAAGTCCGATTATCGTGTGTCGTGACTTATTGCGCCGCTTTGCGTTTTATATAAAATAAGCAACCACAAAAATTTAGTGTCTGTGACCCGTTTCATAGGAAAACACATGTCAAATAGTACAAAACCTCAAGTCATCGACGAACATATCGTCGAGATCGTTAGTGACTCCGGTGAGGGTGCACAGAAGTGCGGCCAGACCTTCGGGGTTATCGGTGCCAAGATGGGTAACGGTATCTGGACCGTGGAGATCATCCCCGCCGAGATTCAACCCCCTGCACGATCTCCGGCCGGAGCCAGTGGTAACCGCATCCGTGTCGGCTCCAAATATACGACCAATATGGGCAATGAGGCCGATCTGGTAGTGGCCTTCAACGAGCAGGTGCTGTTCTCGCGCATTGCCAACGGTGCCTACAAAAAGGGCACTATCGTGCTGCTGGAGAGCAAGTGGGCCGATGACCCGCAGGAGGAGATCCGCGAGTCCTACGCCAATGCAGTAAAGGAGTTTCGCGAGCACGGTCTTATCGTCCATGAGCTGAACTTCGAGGTGGAGTGCCTGAAAATCGTCGACAACGCCCGCAAGGGTAAGAACATGTTTGTCCTCGGTATGCTGAGCCGCATCTACAACCGTGATGTCGACAAGGGCCACGCCGAGATCCATAACGCCTTCGCCCACAAGGGTGACAAGGTGGTCAAGCCCAACCAGGACCTGTTCGACGCCGGCTACAACTTCGCCAAAGAGAACGTGGAGTACTTCTACGACATCAAGCCCTATAAAAAAGAGGGTGACACCACACCGATGATGGTGTGTAACGGCAATACCGCGATCGGTCTGGGCGTGATGGCCTCAGGGATGGACATGGTCTCCATGTACCCCATCACCCCGGCCACCTCAGCCTCCCACTATATCGCCGAGGTCTACGACCAGGTGGGTGGCTTCGTCCACCAGGCCGAGGATGAGATCGCCGCGATTGGCTTTGCCATCGGCTCCTCTTACGCCGGCAAGACCGCCTGTACCATCACCTCCGGACCCGGCATGGCACTGAAAACCGAGCTGATGGGCCTCGCTGTAATGGGCGAAATTCCGCTGGTAGTTATTGATGTGCAGCGCGGTGGCCCCTCCACCGGTCTGCCTACCAAGGTAGAACAGGGCGACCTGCTCTCCTCGCTGTTTGGCATGCCGGGTGATGCGCCGAAGATCATCATGGCCGCGGCCACCATTGAGGAGTGTTTCCACTTCACCATTACCGCCCGCAAGCTGGCAGAAAGCTTCCGTGGCCCGGTGATTCTGCTCACTGATGCCAACCTTGCCACCGGCGTACAACCGTGGCCACGTCCGGAACTGCAGGAAGAGTGGCTGGCCCCGCCCGTCGACCAGTCCGAGTGGGACAAAAACGTTCCTGCCTACGACTGGGATGAGGGTACCGGCCTGTCGCAGCGTCCTATCCCCGGACAGCCCAACGGCATGTATGTACTGACCGGTCTGAGTCACACCAATCGCTCCAAGGTGGCCTACGACTCTGAGACCAACCAGAAGACCATGGAACACCGCAGCCGCAAACTGGCGGCACTGCAGAGCTCGCTTAAGCCACCCACCATTCACGGTGACGAGGAAGGTGATCTGCTGGTCGTCGGCTGGGGCTCAACCCTGGGTGCCATCGAAGAGGCGGTCGATATCCTGCGTGCGCAGGGCAAGAAGGTCTCCAACATCCACCTGCGTTTTGTCTCACCGCTGGAGCCGGGGCTGAAGGAGATCTTCGCCCGCTTTAAGAAGGTGATGACCATCGAGATCAACTACAGCGATCTGCCCGACGCCCCTCTTATTAATGATGAGAACCGTCGTCGTGCCCAACTGGCCAATATCCTGCGTATGCAGACCGTGGTCGATGTCGACTGCTGGTCCGTGGTTTACGGTCATCCCCTACAGCCTGGTGAACTGGTTGAAGTCCTCGACCAGCGCCTCGAAGCCCTGAATTCATAAGGAGTATCACGATGTTTGGTATTAAAGCTGACTGGTCACTCGACGTATTTGATCGCTACTTCACCCTTGGTGACTACTCCGGTGGTGAGGCGCGCTGGTGCCCCGGTTGC
>JBFFJV010000132.1:0-7175 GCA_041555695.1 Thiohalomonadaceae bacterium
ACCTCCTGACAGGGGGCGCTCTTTACCACCTTGGGGGACATGTTGAGCACCTGCTTTAACACCGGCAGTTTGCTCCAGGCATCCTTCAGCCCTTTCGGAGGCTCCGGCTCCTTGAGGTAGGCCAGCAGCTTGCCCACCTCGCGTAACGCCTCCACCGACTCCTCACCCATGCCGAGGGCTACCCGCTCGGGGGTGCCGAAGAGGTTGGCAAGTACCGGTATATCCGACCCCTTCGGGTTCTCGAACAGCAGCGCCGGGCCGCCAGCACGCAGGGTGCGGTCGGCGATCTCGGTCATCTCCAGGTTTGGATCGATCTCCTGGCTGATACGCTTGAGGTCACCCCTTTTCTCTAGCTGTTCAATGAAGTCGCGAAGGTCCCGGTATTTCATGCTAGTTTTGCCTTATAACTGGTGTTACGTGATTATGCGGTGCACTCAGTGCGCAGGCAAACCGGATGGAACGGGAAAATGAAAAAGAGTGGCTTTAATTACCGGCAGGAAGAGGGGGTCTACCTGATCGAGCTCAAGCTCGCCTCGTTACAGCAGTTGTTTAACGCACTGGATCCTGCGCCGTTTCGAGATAAGGATCTGGCCCCTGTCGCTGAGGAGTATATTGTCGAGTCGGCAGCGGAGTTTGCTCTTGAGACACCACTCAAGTTGCAACTGCATCTGCCAGCGGAGCTTTGTGCCGATGAGATGGCGTCGGGGGTGCCTGGTGCGATTCAACGCTACTTTGCCTACCGTGCAGAGGTCACGGCGCGACATTTTAGTCGTGTACTGAAAGAGGGGAGAAAGGCGCTGATGATCGGCGTGACATTTCTCATCCTATGCATTCTTGCGCATCATGCGATTGCCAGCTTAGGAAAGAGCGGTCTGTTTTGGCAGATTGTGGAGGAGGGGTTTCTGATCACCGGCTGGGTAGCGATGTGGCATCCGATCAATCTTTTCCTTTATGAATGGTGGCCGATTCGACGTCGCCAGCGGCTGTTTGAAAAGCTGGCGCAAGTCCCCGTTGAGATGAGGTCGATATGATGAGGTGGCAGCAGCTGCTGTTTCTGGTCATGGCCATGATGCCCGCTGTGGTTGCCGCGCAGGAGGAGAGTGGTTCGGCGATTGATGATCGCATCGCTCTGGAGTGGGAGACCTACGACAACCCCTTTGCCATCACCCCGCACCGTCCCACCTATATCCTGCCGCTGGCCTATAGCGACAGACCCAACAATACCCCCTATGCGGGTATGCCGCTGGAGGTGGAAGACAACGAGATCAAGATGCAGTTCAGCTTTAAGGTGCCGCTGGTACGCAACCTGATCTTTGGCCAGGGACTGCTCTCCTTTGGCTATACCCAGCAGTCGTTCTGGCAGGCCTATAACGGTAACTACTCTTCGCCTTTTCGTGAGACCAATCACGAGCCGGAGATTCTGCTCAGTTTTCCCAGCGAGTATGCGTTCGGCAAGTTCAGGGGACGGCTTATCACGCTGTCCTTTAACCATGAGTCCAATGGCCGTTCTGAGCCGTTGTCGCGCAGCTGGAATCGGGTGATGCTGGATTTTGTGCTGCAGCACGAGGGTACCTATCTCAGCTTTAAACCGTGGTGGCGTATACCGGAAGATGCGCTTGAGGATGATAATGCCGACATTGAGGATTATCTTGGGAGTTTTGAGCTGCGCGCGTTGAGAAAATTCAGTGATCACTCTGTGGGGCTGATGCTGCGCAATAACCTGCATAGCGAGAACAGGGGGGCGCTGCAGATTGATTATACTTTCCCGCTGAGCAAACGCCTGCGCGGTTATCTGCAGCTGTTTGATGGTTACGGTGAGTCGTTGATTGATTACGATCACCATGGAAGGCGTATCGGCATAGGAGTGATGCTGACCGATTGGTTATGAGTCGATGCTACAATGATAAAATTAAAACAGTATTTTTATAAAAATAGAAACAAGGAGTGAGGGGTATGACATTTTCTATCAATCTAAATAGTCGCGAGTGGTGGTATTGGGCGCTGACGCTGGTCTGTATGGTCATCGGGCTTGGCGGCAACTATATGGCGGGTGATCAGGCGGCTCAAATCAGTGCCTACGGCTTTTATGGTGTGATTGCCATTAGTGTGGTGCAGACGGTTGAGTACATTGCACGAACCGGTGCATTCTCTTTTCAAAGTCAGGTGCGAGAGGTCTACACGGTCTTTGTGATTATCGCCCTGTTTGACCCGACCCGTATTTTCTACTGGATGCTGCTGGTTGGTACTGTCATGGTCACCTTCGTTGGCCGGTGCATCATCGCCCGTGTACTGGTGATGATGCCGTGGAACAAGGGGGTTCAGCTGACTCCGCCGGGGCAGGCCTAGCCTGGCTAGTCAGGCCCCTCTTTTATTAAGTAGACAATCAGAAAGATAGCGACATATACTTAAATTCAGCTTTAATCATTAAATTAAATAAACTCTGAGAAAGGGGGGAACACCACATGTCCGATATTAAACTTGTTGACGTAACCATTCATATTGATAAGGACGTTAGCGATGAGATCCGAGGCCAGGTAGAGGCCGCACTACGGGGTATGGATGACGTTGTTAGCGTGCATATGCCAGAGGATAAGCGTCACCTGGTTGTGGTTGAGTACAACCCGGACAAGACCACATCCGGGGTTGTTCTGGCTGCAGTACGAGAGATGGCCGGCCATGCCGAGCTGATTGGCCTCTAAGGCAGAGGTACTTTCTATCACACGGCTAGCGCTAGCTGTGTGATAGCACTTCTCACCCATGGTTTTGTTTCGCTCACACTCAGAAGAATGATGGTGTCGCTTGCAAATACTATGACGCTCCAGCTGTTATAGCAGGTATCCATGCGTGGCCTTCTTTTTGCCGTACTCTTCTGTGCCATTTCTCTGCTCTTTGCTGAGGCGCTGGCAACGATTCTGGTAAATTTCTCTATCATTCAGCCGCATGAGTTTGATGAAGCTCACGGCCTGATAATGTTTGCTATGCTGGCCCTCTATATGGGGTTTGCCCCCTCCTTTCCCAAAGACTTCCAGCATCACCAAGATCATGATCATGATGATGAGAAGAAACACTAACCGCTAATCCCCTGGTCCGGTAGCCCTGGAATATTGCACCGAGCAGAGGTTATGGCGCTTTGTCGTGGTTGCGTATTTAGGCTGGGTGCAGTCCGTCAAATTTGATATCGAACCGCAGGGGCTCCCCTCATCACCTACGGATTGTCTGGCGGGGCCGCGGTGTTTTCGGGCTGTTGGAGGTTGCCGCTGTTTGCCTGTTGGGGCTGTGCCTCTTCGGCCTGGCGGATGAGTGTCACACTCTCGGTAAAGAGTTTGCTGTTAGGAATGAAAACGCTGCGCTTTTCCACCAGTAGGGTGGTATAGCGTAAATCGATGGAGATCACGCGGCCTTCATAGCCTGTTATCAAGATCTCATCACCCACGCTAAAGGGGCGGTAGAGCAGTAGCAACAGACCGGAGATAAGGTTAGACAGGGCATCCTTCAGGGCAAAGCCGAGGGCGAAACCGGCCAGTCCCAAACTGGTCACCAGTGCGGTGACATCGACCCCCGCGGTACCAAGTGCGGTTATCAGTCCGAGCAGCAGCAGGCTGACATAGACGAGCTGTTGTATCAGGCGCAGCACATTCTGCATGGCGCTATCGCGGTGGCGGGCAATGCGACGCAGGACTGCCCGTGTCAGCACTGCCACCATCCAGAAGGCCAGAAAGATTATCGCGCCGGTAAATAGCGCGGGCAGTAGCTGGCTGATGTTGCTAAATTCCGTTTGAAGTAGTTCGAGCATCTCACTCTTCTTCATCTGTCATGATTGCGCGTTGATGCCACTATGTCGCAACAGTGCATCAATGCTGGGCTTGCGCCCCCGAAACTCGATGAATAGCTCCATCGGGTCGCCGGAACCGCCTTTCTCCAGAATATTCTCCATGAACGAGGCACCGGTGGTGCTGTTGAAGATCCCCTCCTCCTCGAAGCGAGAGAAGGCATCGGCGCTCAGCACCTCGGCCCATTTGTAGCTGTAGTAGCCTGCCGCGTAGCCGCCGGCGAAGATGTGGGAGAAGCCGTGCTGGAAGCGATTGAACTCTGGTGGCTGCACCACCGCGACTTCGGCACGTACCTCATCGAGGATCTGCTGAATGCGCCCGCCATGGGCCGGGTCATATTCCAGGTGCAGGCGGAAGTCGAACAGGGAGAACTCCAGCTGTCGCACCATCTGCATCCCTGCCTGGAAATTCTTTGCCGCGATCATTTTGTTGAACAGTTCGTCCGGGATCTTCTCACCGGTTTTATAGTGGGCGGCAAAGAGATCCAGCGCCTCGCGCTCCCAGCACCAGTTCTCCATGAACTGACTCGGTAGCTCCACCGCATCCCATGGCACGCCGTTAATGCCGGAGACCCCTGAATAGTCAACCTGGGTCATCATGTGGTGCAGGCCGTGGCCGAACTCGTGGAACAGGGTCTGCACCTCATCGTGGGTAAAGAGTGCCGGATCATTGCCTACCGGCGGTGCGAAGTTGCACACCATGTAAGCGGCAGGCGTCTGCACCTCGCCATCGGCCAGTTTGCGACGGCTGATGCACTCATCCATCCAGGCGCCGCCGCGCTTGTTCGGACGGGCATAGAGATCAAAATAGAAACGACCGCGAAGAGTGGCTTTATTGTCATAAATTTCGTAGAAACGTACATCATCGTGCCAACCATCAAACTTCTCGACCTGACGGATATCAAGGCCGTAGAGGCGATTCACCACCTCAAACAGGCCAGCGATCACACGCTCTTCCGGGAAGTAGGGTTTGAGATCCTCCTGTGAGATGTCGTACTTGGCCTGGCGCAGCTTTTCAGCGTAGTAGCCGAGATCCCACGCCTCCAGGTGCTCCTTGCCATGCTGCTGTCTGGCAAAGGCGTGCAGCTCGTCCAGCTCCTCGCGGGCCAGCCCCAGCGAGCGCGAGGCAAGGTCACGCAGGAAGTCGATCACCTGTTGCGGTTCCTCGGCCATTTTGGTGGCCAGTGAGCGTTCGGCGTAATTCTGGAAACCCAGTAATTCAGCCAGTTCATGGCGAATCTGCAGGATCTTCTCCATTACCGGACCGTTGTCCCACTTACCGGCATCAGGTCCCTGGTCCGAGGCGCGGGTGACGAAGGCCTCGTAGACGCGCTGGCGCAGCTCGCTGCTGTCGGCATAGGTCATCACTGCAAAGTAGCTGGGGAACTCCAGCGAGACCCACCACCCCTTCTTTTCACCTTCACGCTCGGCGGCCTGTTTGAGCATGCCCATGCTCGATGCGGGCAGGCCGGCCAGGTCGTTTCTGTCTGTCAGGTGCATGTTCCACTCGTTGGTGGCATCAAGCACGTTGTTGCTGAAGCTGGTGGTGAGTTGGGAGAGTTCTGACTTCAACTCCTTATAACGGGCCTTCTTCTCCTCGGGCAGGGCTACGCCGGAGAGGTGGAAGTCGCGCAGGGTATCGTCGATCATCTTCCGTTGTGCAGTATCAAGTTTTTCGTATTCGCCGCCGTTACGAATCGCCTCGAAGGCCTGGAACAGTTTCTCGTTCTGCCCCATCTCGGTGGCGTAGTCGGAGAGCCTGGGCAGGCAGGCCTCGTAGGCCTTGCGCAGCTCGGGGGAGTTGACCACCGAGTTCATGTGGCTCACCGGTGACCAGATGCGGTTGAGTCTATCGTCCAGCGTCTCCAGCGGCGCGACCAGATTGTTCCAGTCCGGCTCACTGACCTCACTTAGCAGGCGCGCCACCTCGGCGCGGTTCTCTGCCAGTACCGTATCGAGGGCAGGCTCTACATGTTCAGGCTTGATTGCATGGAAGGGAGGGAGGTCGGTCATGACCAACAGGGGGTTTGTTTCACTCATCTTCAACCTCGGTGCGTTATTGTCAGCAGTGTCGCGCATAGTGTACCCGGCTCCAGGTGTATAATTCGGTGTGAACATACCCTTTCTGCGCCGCTGTTTCCTTGAATAGAGAATGGTAGGGGGGTAATATCACGCATTCAAGAGCCAAGACAAGGAATGTATCATGGCAGCAGGATTCTCATGCCAACTCCCCATACAGAAGAGCGGTAAGTGGCGCTCACTGTTTCTGAGTTATCTTCGTAATTACCTGCGCAGCGGACTGCCCAAGGCTCCCGTCGACATTCAGTATGTCAACATCATCACCCTGATCGGTTTACCGAACATTTTTTCCGGGGTGCTGATTGAATCTTCTACCGGTAATCTTTTGATGGCGTCGTTCATGGCCTTCATTAGCTGCTGCACCCTTGTTAACGCGCTGCTTCTGCGCAAGACACACAATGGTTCGCTGGCATCCAGTGTGGTGTTGCTCATCATGCTGACGATGTTATCGATGATGTTAATTGACGGCATGTTCCAGAATACGGCGCCTGTCTGGTATGCCACCTTTCCTGCAGTGGCCTTTTTCTTTAAGGGCAAGAGACAGGGCCTGATGTGGCTGGGTGGTTTGCTGTCAGTACTGCTACTCATCATGCTCGCCCAGAGTCTGGCGTTGCTGCACTCGCCATTCAGCAATCCTGCCTTGACGCTGCTCTTTGCCAGTACCGTTACGGTGGGAATGATGGTCTGCGTCTATGAAGACATGCGCTCCCGGGCGGAGGCCGCGTTGCAGGAGACCAGGGCGGAGCTGCAGTATCTTGCGCATACCGACGTCTTAACCGGGCTCCCCAACCGGGCTGCCTTCTACGAGTACCTACCACGGGCTCTTGAGGTGGCGGATGATGAAGGGGAGAAGTTGGGCGTGATGTTTATAGACCTGGACAACTTCAAGCCGATTAATGATACCTATGGCCATGAAGTTGGAGACCAGCTACTGATCGAGGCCGCTGAGCGGCTGCGTCATGCGTTGCGTTCCAGCGACTATATTGCCCGTGTTGGCGGCGATGAGTTTGTCGCAGTGCTGCCCGCGCTGGGGGATCAGGAGGAGGTAGCGGCTATTGCCGATAAGCTCATCAGCAGACTGGCCGCCCCCTTTGGCATTCAGGGGCATCAGTGTGCTATCGGCGTCAGTATCGGCATTGGCTTCTACCCGCTCTGCGCCGCCACTACGGATGATCTGGTGCACCTGGCCGATCAGGCAATGTACCGGGTAAAGCGTAGCGGTAAGAACGGCTACGCGATCTGTCCGATTATTGAGGGTGAGGCGGAG
>JBFFJV010000133.1:0-7133 GCA_041555695.1 Thiohalomonadaceae bacterium
CACAGTTGCCATGATCTTCGGCTCACCACCCAGCAGTTTCAAATTGTAGCCAATATTACCGGCACAGCCGCCGGTCTCACGACGCATATCAGGCACCAGGAAGGCGACATTCAGCATGTGCACCTTGTCGGGGAGAATGTGGTTCTTAAACTGGTCGTGGAACACCATAATGGTGTCATAGGCGATGGAGCCGCAGATCAATGCGCTCATGTTTTTCCCCTTAACTTTTAAATATTTAATTCAGATAAATTGCTCGTACAGGACCAGGCCCCAGACGACAAATACATTCATAAGTGCGAGCAGCACGGCAGCCGAGCCAATATCCTTGGCACGGCCGGAGAGCTCATGAAACTCACTGCCAACGCGATCCACAATCGCCTCGATGGCGGAGTTCACCAGCTCGGCAATAAGCACCACAAACAGGCTGCCGATTAGCAGCGCCTGCTCAATACCACTCTGTCCCAGCCAAATCGCCAACGGCGTCATCAGCAGCAAGAGCAGCGATTCCTGACGAAACGCGGCCTCATTAACCCAGGCAGCGCGCAACCCCTTCATCGAATAGCCAAAGGCGTTAATCACCCGAGTAACGCCGGTGGCGCCGGGCTTGTTGTTGTGCTCGCTCATCACGCCTCCCCGGCGGGTCTCCACACCAGATCGAGTTCGCGTGCCGCCTTTACATCATCCAGCCGTTTTGCCGGCAGGGTATGTGGAGCCCCCTTCACCAGCTCAGGGCTATCCTCGGCCTCTTTGCGGATCGCCACCATCGCCTGAATAAAGGTATCGAGGGTATCGCGATCCTCAGTCTCGGTCGGCTCAATGAGAAAGCACTCGGGCACCAGCAACGGGAAGTAGGTGGTCGGGGCGTGCATGCCGTAATCGAGCAACCGCTTGGCGAAGTCCATCGCGTTGACACCCAGCTCCTTCGCCTCACTTTTCAGGGTGAGAATAAATTCGTGGGTGGCACGGCGCTCCGGGAAGGCCATGTCAAAATCAGCCTTCTTCAGCTCGGCCAGCATATAGTTGGCATTGAGGGTGGCGTACTCGGCGACACGCTCCATCCCCTCACGACCCAGCATGCGGGCATAAATATAGGCGCGCAGCAGGATGCCGGCATTGCCCATGTGGGCGGAGAGACGACCGATCGACTGCGGACAATCCTTCTCGCTCAGCCAGCGGTAGTCGTCACCATCACGGCCCACCATCGGCACCGGCAGGAAAGGCAGCAGGCGCTCACCCACCACCACCGGACCGGCACCGGGGCCACCGCCGCCGTGGGGGGTGGAGAAGGTCTTGTGCAGGTTGAGGTGCACCACATCAAAACCCATATCGCCCGGTTTTACCTTGCCGAGAATGGCGTTAAGGTTGGCCCCGTCGTAATAGAGCAGACCACCGGCCTGGTGCACCACATCGGCAATCTCTTTAATGCGCCGCTCAAACACGCCGAGGGTGGAGGGATTGGTGAGCATGATGCCCGCAGTCTGCGGACCCACCGCCTGTTTGAGTTTTTCCAGATCCACATCGCCATTACTATCGGTGGGGATCTCTTTGACCTTGTAGCCGCACATCACCGCGGTGGCGGGGTTGGTACCGTGGGCCGCATCGGGGCAGAGGATCTCACTACGCGCATCATCACCACGGGCATCATGGTAGGCACGAATCATCGCCACCCCGGCAAATTCACCCTGGGCACCGGCCATCGGGGTGAGCGAGCAGCCCTTCATCCCGGTGATATCTTTGAGCATCTCCTGTAGCTCGAACAGACAGGCGAGTATTCCCTGACCGTGCGTCTCTACCGGTGCCTTTGGGTGACGACCAAGAAAACCGGGCAGCATCGCCAGCGAGTTGGCGCCACGCGGGTTGTACTTCATGGTGCAGGAGCCGAGTGGATAGAAGTGGGTATCGATAGAAAAATTCTTCTGCGACAGACGGGTGTAGTGACGCACCACCTGCATCTCCGAGACCTCAGGCAGCGTTGGCTTCGACTTGCGCAAGAGGTGCTCCGGAATACCCGAGACATCACTTGGCTGCGGTGCCTGTGCAGTATTCAGGCGGGTGGATTTGGACTGTTCAAAAATCAACATCGCAATAGACCTTAATCATTCTTAGCCACAGAGGGCACAGTGATCACTGAGAAGCTCAGTGACTATACCTTTTCCAGCATCTGCTACTTAGCACCACAAGGAACACAGCAAATGCCTCTTTCCCCCGGTGCACTTTGTAACTAAATAAATTATTCAAACTCTGCCGCTTCGACCTGCAGGTATACGTGTGAGATCGATTCACCCAGGCGCTCGTATAGCCCGGGATAGATTTCCTCAAAACGCTTCATCTTCTCTTTAATGCCGGGGGCTATTTCGTAATCGGGCAGCCCCTCGTCGTACCCCTCGGCAACCAGGGTCCAGAGAGTGACAAAGTAATCATGCAGGTTGGTCAGTCCGCTCACATCAGAGACCGGGCCATGACCGGGGATCACCGTCTTCGGCTTCAGGCCGGCCATTTCATTGAGGAACACCGCCCACTGTTTTACCTGTGCATCAAAGGTGGCGGGCGGACGTTTGGTATAAAGGGTATCACCGGTGAGCATGACGCCTTTTTGTGGCAGCCAGAAGACAATATCACCGGGCGAGTGGCTATTGCCGGAGAAGAGAATCTCCACTTGCACGCCACCGAAGCTACGTACTATCGCCTTGACCACCGCGTCCTTCGCCGGCACCGGGGTAAACTTTCCGGTAGCCCCATCGCTCATGGTATTAAAGCGATCTACCCAGTCATGGCCACCCTTATGCATCAACGCGATGGCAACATCGGAGGCGATCATTTGTGCCGGTTTCTCAGCAACAAAGGCACCGTTACCCAGCCAGTGATCACCATGTGAGTGAGAGTTGATCACCCACTTAATAGGCTTGTTACTCACCGTGCGGATGGTTTTAATCAGTGCCTTTCCGATGGTCTCGGAGGAGCCGGTATCAAATACCAGAATCCCTTCGCTGGTTTCAACAAAGGCACTATTGGAGTTCCACCCCTTGTTCTCGGCATCAGGGAAGGACTTGGCCGGTGAGATGATGGCGTAAACTCCGTCCGCCACCGGTTCAGCCTTCATCGCATAATCACCTACGGTTGCTGCGGCGTGGGCCAGACCAGAACAGAGTAGCGTAATAAGAAGGGTCAGTCGTTTTAACATCATTATTTTCCTTTGAAACCGTATTTTTCCGGGTCGTCTGGCGTGTATTTAGCACAGATCGGATTGGCGTTGCTGCGACCGAGAATGCGCGCCAGGTTCTCTACCAGCCGCTCGATATCTTCATCGCTCTTGGTCTCGGTGGCACAGAGCAGCAGGCAGTTCTCCAGCTCAGGATAATCCTCACCCAGGTGATGGCCGCCGAGGATATCCTGCACTGCCAGGGCACGCAGTACGCGACTGGCATCCTGCCCCGTATCCGGATTGATACGCAGCACCACCTCGTGAAAGCGGTGGCCGCCAAAGACGAGCTCCACGCCCTCAATAGCACACAGTTGTTCGGCCAGCTTACGCGTATTGGCGTGGCTGGCAGCGGCAACATTGCGTAACCCTACAGGCCCCAGCAGCGCCATATAAACGGTCGCTGCAGCGGCCAGCAAGCCCTGGTTGGTGCAGATATTGGAGGTCGCCTTGGAGCGACGGATATGCTGCTCACGCGCCTGCAGGGTAAGGGTGTAACCGCGCTTGCCGTCAAGGTCGACGGTAGCACCGACGATACGTCCCGGCATCTGCCGCACCATCGCCTGCTTACAGGCCATAAAGCCGAAGTAGGGACCACCGGAGGCCAGCGGCGAGCCTAGCGGCTGCCCCTCACCACAGGCGATATCCGCCCCCGTCTCGCCCCACTCACCGGGCGGCGTCAACAGCGCCATCGCCGTCGGGTTGACCAGACCAATCGCCAGACAATTGTTGGCGTGTGCCCAGTCGGTCAGCGCATCGACCTCCTCCAGTACACCGAAGAAGTTGGGCTGCGGGATCACCAGTGCCGCAAAGTCCTCACCCGCATAGTCAGCCAGCGCGGAAACATCAATATTGCCCAGCGCCGCATCGTAGTCGACCAGCTCCAGGGTGATGCCCTGATTACGCACAATGGTGTCGACCACACGGCGATAATCCGGGTGCACCGTGGCGGGCATCAGGATGCGCCTGGACTTTGATTTGCGGTTGGCACGAATCGCCATTAGCACGGCCTCGGCCAATGCTGAGGCACCGTCGTAGAGCGAGGCGTTGGACACATCCATGCCGGTAAGCCCTGCGATCATGGTCTGAAACTCATACACCAGCTGCAGCGTGCCCTGACTTGCCTCTGCCTGATACGGGGTATAGGCAGAGTAGAACTCGCCACGGGTAACCAGCTCCCACACCGCTGCCGGAATGTGGTGTTCATAGGCACCGGCACCGATAAAGCAGAGCGGCTGGCCATCTTCGGCGGCACGCTGCTGCATCAGTTTTCCAACCCCCATCTCACCCAGCCCTTCGGGGATAGTGGGTAGACCCTCTGCCCTTAAACTGGCAGGGATCTCATCGAACAGGGCATCAATACTATCGACACCGATGGCCGCCAGCATGGCGCTAACATCATCTTCGGTATGGGGGATAAACGGCATGGTTTCGTTCCGCAGGCTAAGGGTGACTAATGACTACTCTTCGACGGTCGCAGCATAGGCGTCGGCATCCAGCAGGTCTTCCATGCCGCTGACATCCTTCAACTTAAACAGCCAGCCGTCGCCATAGGGGTCCTGATTGACCAGCTCGGGGCTATCTTCCACCGCGCTGTTCACCTCGGCAACACTACCGGCAACCGGGGAGTAGACGTCGGAGGCGGCCTTTACCGACTCAACCACCGCGCACTCCTCCTCCACACCAAGCTCACGATCCAGCTCAGGCAGTTCGACGAAGACCATGTCGCCCAGCAGGCCCTGAGCGTGGTCGGTGATACCGATGGTGACCGTGCCATCGGCCTCTTCACGAACCCATTCGTGGCTTTTGCTGTATTTTAGTTCCTGGGGCAGGTTGCTCATTATGTTTTCCTCTTCTTTTCGGCTATCAATATAGGGCTTCACCGTTCTTAACAAACGGCGCTTTTACAATTTTTGCCGCCAGCTGACGGTTACGGATCTCGACGTGACACTGCTCGGCATCCCCTACCGGCACACGGGCCAGGGCAATCGACTTGCCAAGCGTCGGTGAGAAGCTGCCGCTGGTGGTCTCACCCTCGCCAATCCCCTCAATAATCACCTTCTGGTGGGCGCGTAGCACCCCTTTATCCTCCAGCACCAGGGCAACCAGTTTCTGCGAGACACCCTGTTCGCGCTCCGCCTCCAGTACCTCACGACCGATGAACTTACGCCCCTCGGGCTGCAGTGCCACTGTCCAGGCCAGGCCGGAGATCAGTGGCGAGGTATCCTCGGTCATATCCTGACCATAGAGATTCATCCCGGCTTCCAGGCGCAGGGTATCGCGAGCACCGAGGCCACATGGGGCAACCCCCGCCTCACGCAGTTTATGCCACAGGTCTTCAACCTGTTCTGCGGGCACTACGATCTCATAACCATCTTCACCGGTATAACCGGTACGGGCCACAAACAGCTCACCCAGCTCGGCGGCGGAGAAACGTACCAGGCCACGAAGTTTGGCGGCACCATCACCCAGCACCGCATGCACCTTGTCACGCGCCCCGGGACCCTGCACCGCGATCATCGCCAGGTCATCACGTTCGATAACCTCCACATCGAAGGAGCCTGCGTGTTTCGCCAACCAGGCCAGGTCCTTGTTACGGGTACCGGCATTGACCACCAGCCGGTACCAGCTGGTGTCCATATAGTAGATGATGAGGTCATCGATCACCCCGCCACGCTCATTCAGCATGCAGCTGTAGAGCGCCTTGCCGGGCTGGCCGTCGAGCTTGGCCACATCGTTGGCCATCATAAAGCGCAGCATATCGCGGCTGCGTATACCGTGCAGATCCACCACGCACATGTGGGAGACATCGAACATCCCGGCGGCACGGCGCACCACATGGTGCTCCTCCAGCTGCGAGCCGTAGTGAATAGGCATCTCCCAGCCGGCGAAATCGACCAGCTTGGCCCCCTCGGCCACATGTGTTGCGTAAAGTGCAGTCTGTTTTGGCATTACTAATCCTGAAATTTAACTCGTATTACTCTTCGGCGTGGTAAGAGGAGCGCACCATCGCCCCCGCCTTAACCCACGAGAAACCCAGCATCTTCGCCTCGGCCTCGTAGGCGGCGAAGGTCTCGGGCTCAATATATTCACGTACCGGCAGGTGGTACTTGCTGGGGCGCAGATATTGCCCCAGAGAGAGACGGCTCACCCCGGCACTTCGCAGGTCACGCATCACCGCAACCACTTCGTCGAAGCTCTCACCGAGGCCTAACATCAGTGCCGACTTCGCTTCAATTTGCGGTATTGCCGCCGCCAGCTCCAGCAGGCGCAGGGAGCGCTCATATTTGCTTCCCTTACGCACCGTTTTATAGAGCGAAGGGACCGTCTCGACATTATGCCCCCATACCAGGTTGCCTCCGGCCATCGCGTCACAGAGCAGGAACACCGCCTGCTCCTGATGGTTGCGAAAGTCGGGGGTCAGCACCTCGATACCCAGCTGCGGCATCGCCTGACGCAAGCCGCTAAGGGTGGCGGCATAGATATCGATTCCCCCGTCGGCCAGCTCATCGCGATTGACCGAGGTCAGTACCACATACTCCAGCCCCATCCCCTTTACCGCATCGACCACACGGCGCGGCTCATCGATATCCACGGTGGCGGGCGAACCTGTCTTCACGGCGCAAAAACCACAGGCACGGGTACAGGTATCGCCCAGCAACATAAAGGTGGCGGTACCGCGGCTCCAGCACTCCCCCTTATTGGGGCAACGCGCCTCCTCACACACGGTGGTCAGGCCATGACCATGCACCGCCTGGGCCGTGGCGGCATAGCCACCACTGCCCAGTGACTGGCGAATCCAGGGCGGCATGCGGCTAACATTCGGCTGTGCCGAATGGTCAAAGACCGGAATGGATGCCAACTGTTTCGTCATACTGAATTTCGTTCCCGTAAAAGAAAAGGGGCGACAAAAGACCTCATGGTCTTTTGTCGC
>JBFFJV010000134.1:0-7106 GCA_041555695.1 Thiohalomonadaceae bacterium
GATGATGAAGGCCCCTGATATGTTTGCGTATATCGCTGTGATGCTGGTTGTCTTCGCCCTGTGTATCTCCGTCACCATTTTTTTCTTGACTAAGTCTGTAGCGCAGATCAATCAGACTTGATGGAAACCATTATTCTACCGTAAGAAGTGCGGGCAGTAGGGGGAGCGGGGGTGGCTCAGTGGACGATGAATCCAGTCAGGGTAGTGGAGAGCAGCTGGCCGGGAATCGCCAGGGTGGCGATGGGGGCGATATTGTGGCGTAGCTGGCGGCTATCCAGGTTGAGTGAAGACTCAAAATTAGTATCGGCAGGAAGACGTAGAGAATGAGGTCGGGGGAGAGCGCCAGCTGCTTAAGGAGCGGAAAGGCCTCACCGTTGTGCTCACTCATCGCAGCGAGGCCGATACCGATGAGCACAAGAATCACGCTATGGGGAAGGCGCAGACGCTTGGTCAGGGCGAGGATAGTTGCCGCTATCAGCAGCAGGATGATGATACCTGCGACAATTTCTGTCACCGCCGAGCTGTGATGCATCGGGATTTGCCGTGTTGTTGTGCTGATTACAGTCTTGCACCGGCACCGTTTCAGGGCATGTGGATTGCCGTGGCAGTGTGTTTGACATTGATACCGTACAGATACGTAATCGGCATGGACAGCAGTGGGGGCATTCCAGTACAATTCGTCTGATCAGTCGGAACGGATCCGTTCTCGGCACTCTTATTCGAATTTATGGCGGGAAGGGCTTGAACTGGCTCCTCCCGCTTTGCGCATCTAATACGTGGAGGTTACCTTGCGGCAACCGGCCCTACTGGCCCTTGAAGATGGCACCCTGTTCTGGGGGGAGTCCATCGGTAGTGAAGGGCAGACCGTGGGTGAGGTGGTGTTTAATACCGCGCTCACCGGCTATCAGGAAATTTTGACCGATCCGTCGTATGCACGGCAGATCGTCACCCTGACCTATCCCCATATCGGCAATACCGGTACTAATGACGAGGATGAGGAGTCTTCTCACATCGTCGCCAGTGGCCTGGTGATTCGCGACCTGCCGCTGCTTGCCAGCAGCTGGCGCAATCAGCGGCCGCTCGATCAGTACCTGCGCGACAATAATGTCGTGGGTATCGCCGATATCGACACCCGTAAGCTGACCCGTATTCTGCGCGAGAAAGGTGCACAGGGCGGTTGTATCGTCGCCGGTGAGAACATCGACGCTGAGGCGGCTATAGCTGCTGCTCGCGGTTTCGGTGGCCTTAAGGGGATGGACCTGGCGAAAGAGGTGACCACCGGTCAGCCTTACGAGTGGGCCCAGGGTACCTGGACACTGGAGGGGGGCCTGCCCGGTCACCCGGACGGTCCCATCGAAGAGGCGTTGCCCCATCATGTGGTGGCCTTTGACTACGGCGTGAAGCGCAACATTCTGCGCATGCTCACCGACAGAGGCTGCCGCCTCACCGTCGTGCCGGCCAAGACCCCGTTTGAGGAGGTGATGAAGCTCAAGCCAGATGGTGTCTTCCTCTCTAACGGTCCTGGTGATCCCGAACCCTGCGACTACGCGATTGATGCCATTAAGGAGCTGACCGGGACCGGTCTGCCGATCTTCGGGATCTGCCTCGGCCATCAGCTGCTCTCGCTGGCCAGTGGTGCCAGGACCATGAAGATGAAGTTTGGCCACCACGGTGCCAACCATCCGGTACAGGACCTCGATAGCGGTGTGGTGATGATCACCTCACAGAACCACGGCTTTGCGGTGGACGAGGAGAGCCTGCCGGATAATCTGCGTGCCACCCATCGTTCCCTGTTCGACGGGTCGCTGCAGGGGGTACACCGTACCGACTGTCCTGCCTTCAGCTTCCAGGGTCACCCGGAGGCGAGCCCCGGCCCGCACGACGTGGCGCCGCTGTTCGACCACTTCATCGAGCTGATTGAAGACAGCAAGAAATGATTCACGGGGAGTGTAATAGCTCCCCGTTTGTTAACCAGACTGAGTAACAGACTGCGATGCCAAAACGTACAGACATCCAAAGCATTCTCATCATCGGCGCCGGCCCCATCGTTATCGGCCAGGCCTGTGAGTTCGACTATTCCGGAGCCCAGGCCTGCAAGGCGCTGCGCGAGGAGGGTTACCGGGTCATCCTGGTGAATTCCAACCCGGCCACCATCATGACCGACCCGGAGATGGCCGATGCGACCTATATCGAGCCTATCACCTGGCAGGCGGTAGCCCGCATTATCGAAAAAGAGAAGCCCGACGTGCTGCTGCCCACCATGGGTGGTCAGACCGCGCTCAACTGTGCACTCGACCTTGATCGCGAAGGGGTGCTGGCAAAGCACGGCGTGGAGATGATCGGTGCCAAGAAAGAGGCCATCGACAAGGCGGAAGACCGCGACAAGTTCCACAAGGCGATGACCAAGATTGGTCTCGATATGCCCAAGGCCGCTGTTGCCCATTCGATGGAGGAGGCGTGGCAGGTGCAGGCGCAGGTGGGCTTCCCCACCATCATCCGTCCTTCATTCACCATGGGTGGCTCCGGTGGCGGCATCGCCTATAACAAGGAGGAGTTTGTCGAGATCTGCGAGCGCGGTCTTGACCTCTCGCCGACCAACGAGCTGCTGGTCGAGGAGTCGATCCTCGGCTGGAAAGAGTATGAGATGGAGGTGGTGCGCGACCGTAAGGACAACTGCATCATCATCTGCTCAATTGAAAACTTCGACCCGATGGGGGTGCACACCGGTGACTCCATCACCGTTGCCCCGGCGCAGACCCTGACCGACAAGGAGTACCAGATCATGCGTAACGCCTCGCTGGCGGTACTGCGTGAGATAGGTGTTGAAACTGGTGGTTCCAACGTACAGTTTGCGATAAACCCCGAGAACGGGCGCATGACCATCATCGAGATGAATCCGCGTGTTTCCCGCTCTTCAGCGCTCGCCTCCAAGGCGACCGGCTTCCCCATCGCCAAGGTGGCGGCCAAGCTGGCGGTCGGTTACACCCTCGATGAGCTGCAGAACGACATTACCGGTGGCGCTACTCCGGCCTCGTTCGAGCCCTCTATCGATTATGTGGTCACCAAGATCCCGCGTTTCACCTTCGAGAAATTCCCCAAGGCTGACCCCAACCTGACTACCCAGATGAAGTCGGTGGGTGAGGTGATGGCGATCGGTCGTACCCAGCAGGAGTCGTTCCAGAAGGCACTGCGTGGTATGGAGATTGGCGTTGATGGCTTCGATGAGTTTATCGATATCAACGATGACGATGCGCTGGAGACCCTGCGCCGTGAGCTGCGCCGCCCCTCTGCCGAGCGTGTCTTCTACGTTGGCGATGCCTTCCGCATAGGCATGACCCTGGATGAGGTGCATGAGCTGACCAGAATCGACCCCTGGTTCCTGGTGCAGATCGAAGAGTTGATCGCGCTGGAGAAGGAGACTGCGGCACTGGGTCTGGAAGGTATTGATGAGAACTTCGTGCGTAAGCTTAAGCGCAAGGGCTTCTCCGATCGTCGTCTGGCGAAGATTCTCGGCGTCAGTGAGGATGTCTTCCGCAAGTTGCGCCACGATCACGGCATTCGCCCGGTTTATAAACGCGTTGATACCTGCGCCGCCGAGTTCGCCACCTCTACGGCCTACATGTACTCCACTTATGAAGAGGAGTGCGAGGCCAACCCGTCTGATAAAGAGAAGATCATGGTTCTCGGTGGCGGTCCCAACCGTATCGGCCAGGGGATCGAGTTTGACTACTGCTGTGTGCACGCCGCGTTGGCGATGCGCGATGACGGTTATGAGACCATTATGGTCAACTGTAACCCCGAGACCGTTTCTACCGATTACGATACCTCTGATCGCCTGTTCTTCGAGCCGCTGACGCTGGAAGATGTGCTGGAGATCATTGACCTTGAAAAGCCCAAGGGTGTAATCGTGCAGTATGGCGGTCAGACCCCGCTTAAACTGGCGCGTGACCTTGAGGCTGCCGGGGCACCGATCATCGGTACCACGCCTGACTCTATCGATCTTGCCGAAGACCGTGAGCGTTTCCAGCAGCTGATCGAAGAGCTGGGCCTGCGTCAGCCGCCCAACCGTACTGCCCGTGACCCGGAGACCGCGGTCAAGCTGGCCGAAGAGATCGGCTACCCGCTGGTGGTTCGCCCTTCCTACGTACTGGGTGGTCGTGCCATGGAGATCGTTTACAACGAGTCGGAGCTGCGCACCTATATGCGTGATGCGGTGAAGGTCTCCAACGAGTCACCGGTGTTGCTGGATCGCTTCCTGGATGATGCGATTGAGGTCGATATCGACGCCATCTGTGACGGTGAGGAAGTCCTCATCGGCGGCATTATGCAGCACATCGAGCAGGCTGGCGTTCACTCCGGTGACTCCGCCTGTTCGCTGCCCCCATACAGCCTTTCTGCTGAAATTCAGGATGAGATGCGCCGACAGATAGTGGCTATGGCACATGGCCTGAAGGTTGTCGGTCTGATGAACACCCAGTTTGCGATTAAGGACAACGAGGTCTACGTACTGGAGGTTAATCCACGAGCCTCGCGTACCGTGCCCTTCGTCTCCAAGGCGACTGCGCGTCCACTGGCCAAGGTGGCGGCACGCTGCATGGTGGGTAAGAGCCTTGCCGCGCAGGGCGAGACCAAAGAGATTATTCCCGGTTACTTCTCGGTGAAGGAGGCGGTATTCCCCTTCATCAAGTTCCCCGGGGTTGACCCGATCCTCGGCCCGGAGATGAAGTCTACCGGTGAGGTCATGGGTGTAGGGCGTAGCTTTGGCGAGGCCTACAACAAGGCACAGCAGGGTGCTGGTATTGTACTGCCTGAGTCGGGTCGGGCCTTTGTCAGTGTGCGCGAAACCGACAAGCCCGGTGCGGTGCAGATTGCCCGTGACCTGGTGGCGCTTGGCTTTGAAGTGGTTAGCACCCGTGGTACCGCAGCGGTGCTGCAGGAGGCGGGTGTGGAGTGCGGCATCGTCAACAAGGTCAACGAGGATCGCCCTAACATCGTTGATATGATCAAGAACGACGAGATTAGCTTTATCGTCAATACCACCGAAGGCAAGCAGGCGATAGAGGACTCATACAGCATCCGCCGTGAGGCGCTGCAGCACAAGGTGACTTACACCACGACCCTGGCCGGTGCTGCGGCAAGTTGCCGTGCCATGAACCGTCGCGATCAGAGTGATGTTAATCGCCTGCAGGACCTTCATCAGGAGCTGAATTAATGGATAAGACACCGATGACCGCCCGTGGTGCCAAGGCACTACAGGACGAGTTGCACCAATTGAAGACCGAGGCACGTCCCACCGTGATTAAGGCGATTGCTGAGGCGCGTGAGCACGGTGACCTGAAAGAAAACGCTGAGTATCACGCGGCGCGTGAACAGCAGGGTTTTATTGAAGGGCGGATTCAGGATATTGAGGGAAAGTTGGGCAACGCTCAAATTATTGACCCTTCCACGCTGAATGCCGGCGGCAAGATCGTCTTTAGTGCAACTGTCGATCTACTCGATGTAGAGAATGACACTGAGGTGACCTACCAGATCGTGGGTGAAGATGAGTCCGATATTAAGCTTGGGCGAATTTCTGTCACCTCACCGATCGCCCGTGCCCTTATCGGCAAACAGGTGGATGACGTGGCCGAGGTGCAGGCACCGGGCGGCATTCGTGAGTACGAAATCCTGGATGTCCGTTACGAGTAGTTGTGATCGTGCGACTCGGGAGTCATTCGATAGGCGTTGTTCAGAGTAACGGCGAACGTATGCTACTCAGTCTCTGGGTGGGGGCGCTCTGGTCTATCGGTTATCTGGCAGTGCCGACCGTGTTTGCTGCACTGGATGATCGTGTACTGGCCGGAATGGTTGCAGGCAAGATGTTTACCGGTGTCAGTTTTATCGGCATCGGTTGCGGAAGTGCGCTGCTGGCCTCGTTCTGGCTGCAGAGTGTTAAACCATGGCATGAGCGTCGCGTACAGCTGTTACTGACGATGTTGCTGCTGGTGCTGCTGGGGGAGTTTATTCTGCAGCCGCAGATGGCCGCACTGAAGGCGCAAGGCCTGGTCGAGGGCAGTGGTGTTGCCGCCCGTTTTGGCGTGCTACACGGTGTTGCCTCACTGCTCTATTTTGCCAACTCGGTTATTGGCATGGTATTGCTGGTGATGATGGGCTTGCCGCGGCGTGAATCACTCAGGGCAGGCGGATAACCGGCTCTTCTGCCGCACGATAGATCACGGCGATATGGCCGATGCGCTGTACCAATGCACACTTCAGTTCCTCACACATTGCTGCGATCATGGCATCGCGCTCCTCACGGTCTTCTGCGTTAACCCGTACTTTGATTAGCTCATGATGTGCCAGAGTCTGGTCGATCTCGGTGACGACATTTTCAGTGAGCCCGTTACCACCAATAATGACGAGAGGTTTGAGGCTGTGAGCGAGTTTACGCAGGTGGCGTTGTTGTGCAGCGGTGAGTGACATGGCTTTGCAGGTATACTTTGGTAAAAATCGGAGGGCAACCTTAGCCCCACACTTTATATTATGCAACTGGTAAATAGATAGATGGCACGCAGTAAAAGCAGTGACGGCTGGCTGAAAGAGCATTTTGACGATGAGTTCGTGGCACGAGCCCAGCAGGAGGGCTACCGCTCTCGTGCGACCTATAAACTGCTCGAGATCAATGAGAAGGATAAAATCCTCAAGCGCGGTATGACGGTGGTGGATCTGGGGGCGGCTCCCGGGGGCTGGTCGCAGATCGCTGCTGATATCGCCGGCGATGAGGGCATGGTGGTGGCGCTCGACATCCTGCCGATGGACCCATTGCCCGGGGTAGAGGTGTTACAGGGGGACTTTCAGGAGGAGGAGGCCTTTAACCGCCTGCTTGATACCCTTAATGGGCGTCCGGTAGATATTGTAATGTCTGACATGGCCCCCAATATGAGTGGTATGCGCTCCGTTGATCAGCCCAGGGCGATGTATCTGTGTGAGCTGACCCTGGATCTGGCGCGTAACGTATTGAAACCTGGTGGAAATATGCTGTTGAAGCTGTTCCAGGGAGAGGGCTCTGAGGAGTTTGTTAAAGAGTGCCGTAAAAATTTTCGTAAGGTGATTATTCGTAAACCTGC
>JBFFJV010000135.1:0-6980 GCA_041555695.1 Thiohalomonadaceae bacterium
CCAGGGGGGCTCTACTATTTGAGTGCCTTAGAGATAGTCGTTAATCGTGGGTCATTAGTCGATTTTTAATGACGTGAGAGCAAAGACTCATGACTAATGACTTGTTAAATACTTGATTTTTTTGTTATTTCCTTTAAAGTTAGAGTTATAAGCTATAATTTATAGCAACAAAGTTAGTTAACTAGATGAATAACAAAGAGAAAACATTATTTCTCTAAATCAGGTGGAGCACATGATTCGGTCAGGATATCGCCTTATTGCACTGCTTTTTCTCTGCATCAGTACCACTGCCTGGGCTGCAACCACGGTTAAAAGTGTGCGCATGTGGCCTGCACCGGACAACACCCGTTTAGTCTTTGATACCACCGGTCCGGTGGAGCACTCCCTGTTTTATTTGAAGAACCCTGACCGTCTGGTTATTGATATCAAGGGTGCCCAACTTGATGCCAGCACCGATAAACTCGACTACTCCAAGAGTCTGCTTAGCGGCATCCGTAGTGCTCAGCGTAATGGCAAAGACCTGCGTGTGGTGCTGGACCTGAAAGGCACGGTAAAGCCCAAGAGTTTTGTCCTGCGTCCCAATGAGGAGTACGGTCATCGCCTGGTAATCGATTTGCACGAGAGTGCAAAGAAGTCCGCGCTTACCCACACTACAGTCAAGAGTCTCTCCAGTATGCGCAAGGCCCGCGATGTGGTGATCGCCATCGATGCCGGTCACGGTGGTGATGATCCCGGTGCTGTTGGCCCTAACGGTGTGAAAGAGAAGGATGTGGTGCTGGCCATCGCCCGTAAACTGAAGAGCCTGGTGGATAGAGAGCCGGGGATGCGCGCGGTGATGATTCGTGATGGCGACTACTTTGTCGGCCTGAAAAAACGGGTCAAACTTGCGCGTGAGACCCATCGTGCCGACTTCTTTATTTCAATTCATGCTGACTCCTTCAGGGATCATCGTGCCCGCGGATCTTCGGTCTATACACTCTCCTCCGGCGGCGCCACCAGTGAGCAGGCACGCATGCTGGCGGAAAAGGAGAATGCCTCCGATCTGATCGGTGGCGTTAGTCTGGATGATAAGGACGATCTGCTCGCCTCGGTATTGCTCGATCTCTCCCAGACCGCCACTATTGAAGTCAGCACCGATGTTGCATCGCGTGTGTTGAGCGGCCTGAAGGACGTTGGCAAGTTGCACAAGCGCAAGGTGGAGCAGGCGGGCTTCCGCGTACTCAAGTCACCAGACCTGCCGTCGATTCTGGTGGAGACGGCCTTTATCTCCAACCCCTCTGAAGAGCGCAAGCTGAAAAGCTCTTCTCACCAGCAAAAACTGGCACTGGCGGTGATGGGCGGTGTGCGCGGCTATTTTAAGCAGAACCCGCCTCCGGGCACGGTCCTTGCGCTTAACAAAAAACGTCGCCACGTGATTAGCCGCGGCGAGACCCTTTCGGAAATTGCCGAGCAGTATCGGGTGAGCCTCGATACCCTGCGTAGCGCTAACAATTTGCATAGCAACAGCCTGCGTGTCGGCCAGGTGTTACAAATCCCTACCGGCAGTTAAGTGCCTTCTAAGTAGCGCTTTTTCTCTACTGCCGTTTCCTTTAAGCTGCCGGATATGAATTCACCGGCCACTAAAACCGTGCAACGACGGATACAAGCGCTTCCTACCCACCTTGCCAATCAGATCGCTGCCGGTGAGGTGGTGGAGCGCCCCGCCTCTGTGGTGAAGGAGTTACTGGAGAACAGCATTGATGCCGGCGCCCGTCACATTGAGCTGGAGGTGGAGCAGGGCGGGGCGAAACTGATCCGTGTACTGGATGATGGCAGCGGTATTCATCCGGATGATCTGCCTCTGGCCTTCTCCCCCCACGCTACCAGTAAGGTCTACAGTCAGCAGGAGTTGCAACAGGTTTTAAGTCTGGGGTTTCGTGGTGAGGCGCTGGCCAGTATCGCCTCGGTGAGCCGTTTCTCTATCGCCAGTCGCCAGTCGCAGATGGAGCAGGGCTTGAAGCTGGAGCCGCAGAGCGGAGGCAGGAGTAGCGATACGCTCCCCTGTGCGATGCCCTTTGGTACCCGCATTGAAGTGCGCGAACTGTTCTACAACACCCCGGCGCGTCGCAAGTTTCTACGCACCGAGCGTACCGAATATCTGCATATTGAAGAGGTGGTCAAACGCCTCGCTCTCAGTCGTTATGATATTGGTTTTAAGCTGATGCAAAACGGTCGCCAGCAGCTCAATCTTAGCCCTGTTGACCTGGCGGAGCAGCGCGGCCAGCGTGTTGCAGCGGTACTCGGAAAGAGTTTTCTACAACACGCCCTGAGCCTGGAGTTTGAAGCGGCGGGGATGCGTCTGTGGGGCTGGGTGGGTGAACCGGGTTATTCACGTAGCCAGGCTGATGCACAGTATTTCTATCTCAATGGGCGAATGATTCGCGACAAGCTGGTGAGTCATGCGGTGCGTCAGGCGCATCAGGCGATTCTGGAGCCGGGCCGTTATCCCGCCTTCCTGCTCTATCTGGAGATTGATCCCCAGCAGGTCGATATTAATGTCCACCCCACCAAGCATGAAGTGCGTTTTCGTGAATCACGGCTGGTGCATGATTTTCTGCTGCGCGCCCTGAGCGGAGCCTTCAGTGACAGGGGGGAGCCATTATCGTTGGAGGCTGCACCCGCGCCAGTAGAGACTCCGTCCGGGCACGCTTATCGGGGTTCAACGCCTGAGCCTGCAAGGGTGGCCGAGCAGGTCGCCTTCTATCGCCAGTCATTGACTGCGGCGGCTCGTCCCGTTGGTACGGCTAGCTCACAACAAATTTCTACAGATACGCGCCTGCTGGCGGTGGTGCCGGGGGGGTATCTACTGTCACAGCGCGGTGGTCAGGCGGGGGTGTTGGCGCTGACAGCGGCGCGACAACTGTTACTGGCGCGACGTCTGGGTGACTGTCTGGAAAGTGGCGAGGTGCAGAGTCAACCGCTGTTGATTCCCGCCACAGTGCGTTTGAATTCTAAGCAGATCGCGGTGCTGGAGCGCCAGGTGGCCACCTTGATGCGGCTCGGTGTCGTGGTTGAGCGGCTGGGCGAAGAGGCGGTGGTACTACGCCAGTTGCCACTGTTGCTTCGTGGGGTAGAGCCGGTAACGCTTATCACCACCTTGTGTGAGTTTATGCGTTCGGCCGCCGATGCCGACAGTGAGCGTCACGCCTTCCTGCAGGGCTTCGCCGAGCAGATGGCAGCCCTGCTGCCGCCAGCCGATGTGGCGACAGGCGAGGTATTGCTGCGTGAACTGGAACAGCTGATTAGCGATGGTGTGCTGGACGAGGCGGAGTTGCCCTGGCTCCCCCTCACCGCAGAACGGCTGGCAGCACTGTTTGCAGCAGTACGATAGCCGCTTTGTTACACTGAGCCTCTTTTTTCCGCAGACCTGTATCGTCTTGAGCCAGAATCACACCCTTCCTCCTGCCATTTTCCTGATGGGGCCGACCGCCTCAGGTAAGACCGATCTTGCCATCTCTTTGATAGAGCGCCTCCCCTGCGAGATTATTAGCGTAGACTCGGCACTGGTTTATCGTGACATGGATATCGGCACCGCCAAACCCGATGCCGAGACCCTGGCCCGTGCACCACACCGCCTTATCGACATCATCGACCCGGCCGAAAGCTACTCTGCCGCCCGCTTTCGTGACGATGCCCTGCGTGAGATGGCAGAGATCACTGCCGCTGGTCGTATTCCACTACTGGTAGGCGGCACCATGCTCTACTACCGGGCCCTGCAACAGGGATTGTCACCACTGCCCCAGGGCGACGCTGAACTGCGCGCACGCATAGAGGCCGAGGCGGCCGAGAAGGGGTGGTAGAGCCTGCATGATCGTCTGGCAAAGGTGGATGCGGAGTCGGCGGCACGGATTCACCCCAATGACCCGCAACGTCTGTCGCGGGCGCTGGAGGTCTTCGAGTTGACCGGTCAACCGCTGAGTGTGTTATGGCGTGAGCAGGAGAAGAGTAGCTTTCCCTACCGTGCGGTGAAGCTGGCGGTGGCCCCCACTGACCGTGTGCTGCTACACGAGCGCATCGCCCGGCGCTTCGAATTAATGTTGCAGCAGGGCTTTATCGAGGAGGTCGAGGCGCTCTATCAGCGCGGTGATCTGCACCCGGATCTCCCCTCCATCCGTTGCGTCGGCTACCGTCAGGCATGGCGTTACCTGAGCGGTGAGTGGGATCGCGAGACGATGGTCGAGCGGGGGATTATCGCCACTCGGCAGCTGGCCAAAAGGCAGTTTACCTGGTTGCGTAGCGAGTCCGATCTTGGCTGGTTTGACTCATTAAGTGATAAATTGCTGGAATTAACCTTGAAATTCTTGGATGATCGCGCCATACATTAAGTAGCCCGCTGTTTACTAAAAGCAGGTAGAAGTGAACGAAATTCATTTTTCTTATTCTAATCATCCACAGAGAAGCGATTATTATGAGTTTTTTAGGGGCGCCTATTGCGCCAAATAAGAACAAAAGGAGTGACACCATGAGTAAAGGGCAAGCACTGCAAGACCCGTTTCTGAACGCCCTGCGCAAGGAGCGAGTGCCTGTATCTATCTACCTGGTTAACGGCATCAAGCTGCAAGGTCAGGTCGAGTCGTTTGACCAGTTTGTGGTTCTTTTGAAGAACTCTGTTAGCCAGATGGTCTATAAGCACGCCATTTCGACCGTGGTTCCGGCACGCAATGTTCGTCTGGACTTCGCGGAGAAGCAGCCTGGCGAAGAAGGTCCCAATCATAATAGTTATTAATCCTATCGTGCGATGTCTCTCCGTTTGCGGGGCAATTAGTATTGTTTGATCGCCCCCGGAGTGGTGAACGCGCCGTTCTCGTACACCTGGATCTGCAGCAGGAAAGTGAACGTGAGGACCTGGATGAATTCCGGGACCTTGCGGTGTCTGCGGGTGCCCAGCCGATTGCTGCGGTTACCGGTGCACGTCGTACTCCCGAGGCGAAGTACTTTGTCGGCAGTGGTAAGGCCGAGGAGATTCGCCAGGTAGTGGCCGATGAGGAGGCTGAACTGGTGCTGGTCAATCATGCACTCAGCCCCGCTCAGGAACGTAACCTTGAAGCACTGCTACAGTGCCGGGTACTCGATCGTACCGGACTGATCCTCGACATCTTCGCCCAGCGGGCGCGCTCTCACGAGGGTAATCTGCAGGTGGAGCTGGCACAGCTCAAGCATTTATCCACCAGATTAGTACGCGGCTGGACCCATCTGGAGCGCCAGAAGGGGGGGATCGGCCTGCGCGGTCCGGGTGAGACCCAGCTGGAGACCGATCGTCGCCTGCTCGGTGCGCGAATCAAGACGCTGCATAAGCGCCTGGAGAAGGTGCGCAAGCAACGCGAGCAGGGGCGTCGTTCGCGCCAGCGTGCCGATGTGCCCACCGTCTCGCTGGTGGGTTACACCAATGCCGGTAAGTCGTCACTATTCAATCGTCTGACCGATGATGCGGTCTATGCCGCCGATCAACTCTTTGCCACCCTGGACCCCACTCTGCGTCGTCTGGAGGTAGAGCCCAATAATCCGCTGATCCTCGCCGATACTGTCGGCTTCATCCGTCATCTTCCCCACGACCTTGTGGCCGCCTTCCAGTCGACACTGCAGGAGACGCAGGAGGCGGATCTGTTGCTGCATGTTATTGATGCCGCCGATCCGGAGCGTGAGGAGAAGATTGCACAGGTCAATGAGGTGTTAGAACAGATCGGTGCTGATAAGGTGACGCAGATCGCCGTCTATAACAAAATCGACTGCACCGAGGGGGTAAAGCCTCATGTTGAGCGGGACGATGAGGGCAAGGTGCTTCGGGTCTATCTCTCCGCTGTGACTGGTGAGGGGATAGACCTGCTGAATCAGGTGCTGGCCGAGTGGCTCAACGCAGAATGCCACCGTTATCACCTGATGTTGCCACCCAGCGCCGCTCGGTTACGTGCCCGACTTTATGAGATGGGTGTGGTGGTCGAGGAACAAATGGCCGAGGACGGGGTCTCAGCTATCGAGATCAATATCGAGCCTCATTACCTGGAATCGCTGCGCAAACAGCCGGAGTTTCGTGAGATCCTGCCGCCGGCACCAGAGCGCGAATTTTAGCTGAGGGCGTAGTAACTATTCAGGGTGTTTGGGTTTTTCCCCGGAACAAGGCATTGGCGCAAGGAAAATGTGGGCATATAGAGATATATGACCATTCGAGTGCGAAAATTACGCCGTGATGGGGAAAAGATGAATATTCTGGATAGTTACTTAGAGATTGCTCCTTGCGGTGCTACTGCAACCCCCCTAGAATTTGCGCAAAGTACGTTACAGACATGGCGAAATTTTCGCTGAATTAACCATATTGGAGAATCCAATGGCGTGGAATGAACCGGGTGGCTCCGGGGGCAAAGACCCCTGGGGTGGCCGTAAAGATGAGCAGGGCCCTCCCGACCTCGACGAGGTCGTGAAAAAATTGCAGGACAAGCTTAACGGGCTGTTCGGTGGTGGTGGCAATGGTGGCGGTAGTTCTCGTTCGTCTGGCAATGGCGGCATGGGGGCCAGTGGCATTGGTGTGATTCTGGCCATCCTTGCTGTGGTATGGGGCTTCTCCGGTCTCTATACCATTCACGAGGGTACTCGTGGCGTGGTAATGCAATTCGGGGCCTATAAAGACACCACCATGCCCGGTCTGCACTGGTATCCACGCTTCATCCAGCGTGTTGAGCAGGTTAACGTCGATAACGTGCGTAGTATCGAGCTCGGTTTCCGTGGTGATGAGTCATTGATGCTGACCCAGGATGAGAACATCGTCGATATTAAATTCGCCGTGCAGTATCAGGTGAAGGATGCCCGAGACTATCTATTCAATGTGCGTGAGCCGGATGAGACCCTGCGCCAGGCGATGGAAACCTCGGTTCGTGAGATCGTCGGTAAGAGCGAGATGGACTTCGTCCTCACCGGTGGCCGTGCCGAAGTTGTAGCACGTGCCCAGG
>JBFFJV010000136.1:0-6941 GCA_041555695.1 Thiohalomonadaceae bacterium
CCACTACACAAAAGAAGAATTTTCTTTCTTTGTCGAAAATTTTGACAGGTATATGAGTGAAGAGCAAAAAAGACGTGCTGGAAAAATAATGAAACGTTCTGTCAGGCCACGTCCTTGGTATCATAGTGAAAACTCATAGACTAAATCGAAAAATATTTGGCTTCAGAGTAAAATTCTTAGATTAAAGACTCAATGAGGTGGAGTTTTAATGTCCGACTTGGGTCATGGCTGGAAGTGATTTATTGCAGTTAAATACTTCCGCTTAGGTCGCATTGCAGAAGATTCACCGAGCAAATCGTCAAGCCCGGTAGTGGCCAACACAAAAGCTCCGCCACTATCACGAGAATCAATCCTTTATTCATTATTTTATGCGCACAGGAGATCGTAGATCTTCTTTTAAGAAGACTACAGGTACCAGCAATGCAGTTGTGTGTGACGTCGGTCGGTCAGTGCAACAGAATGGTTGGCCGGGTGGTGGGGGATGGTGAAGGAGTTACTGATCAGTCGTGAACCGGGTTTCATCTCTTTTTGTAGTTTTTGATACAGCCGCGGCATCGGGGCTGGAGACAGAAAAACGTAGACGACATCATATTGCGTAAGCGCTTCATTCCAGAAATCACAAAACCGCAGGTCGACATTCTTCAGGCCACTCAGGCGTAGGCGTAACCAGCTGATGGCATAGGGGAGTGGTGATGATTCGATGCCGCTGAAGTGGTCGTTTGGGTGTTGTCGTGCCAGATAGAAGAGGGTTCCGCCAAGGCCACTCCCCAGGTCGATAAATCGTAGTGGTTCTTTTTCCGGTAGCAGCTGTTCGATACCTTTCCAGCTTTGACGATTGGTTAAGTAGAGTGGTACGCGCTCGCGGGCACTGTTCCAGTTGAATAGTAAAAGCAGGCTGAAGGCGGCGAGGAAAAGCCATGGTGGCAGTTCGAGCGACAGGCTGTAGTGGACGGCTGCAGGAAACAGAAAATTAATCGCTAGCCACCACCAGGGGAGGCGCAGGGCGAGTCCAAACAGGGCGGCGAGCAGTCCCTGCATACCGATGTCGCTAATGAGTCCGCTGGTGACAAGGCCCTGCGCCATCAGTTGCGCCAGGGCTGCCGCAATAATGGGTGGCAGTGAAAACCTAGGCGGGCCCATTGCTGTAGAGCTGTTCTATTTGTAACTTCAGGTGTGCCATCACTTTGGCGCGTTTGATCTTCATGGTTGGGGTTAACAGACCATTTTCCACTGTCCACGGCTCCAGCGTGAGGTAGACCCGGCGGATCCTGGCATAGCCGGGAAAATCGTGCAGCAGTTCGGTGATGATCTTCTGCACCCGGTTGAGTACGGCGGGGGCATGCAGTGCTTCGGGCTTATTGGCATCCACGCCACACTGTTCGGCCAGTTGCGGCCACAGTTCAGGGTTTAATACGATTAATGCCGCCAGATAGGGGCGAGCCTCTCCGATCACCATGACCTGCTCGAATTGCGGGTCCAGCTCTATCGCCATTTGCATGTCGTCGGGTGGTACCTTCTCGCCGTTAGAGAGTACCAGGATATCCTTAAGCCGACCGGTGATGGTGATGTGGCCGCTCTCATCGATGCGGGCCTGATCACCGGTGCTGAGCCAGCCATCTTTATCGATCATCGCTGCGGTGGCTTCAGGGTCATTCCAGTAGCCGAGCATGACGCCCGGACCGCGCGACTGCAGTTCATTCTCGGGGCCGATGCGCACCTCGATTCCGGGCATCGCCAGGCCGACGCTGCTGGGGAGGTTGTTCTCGGGAATATTGACGCTAATCACCGGGCTGGTTTCAGTCAGGCCATAGCCCTGTAACAGGGTGATACCGAGGCTGATAAACAGGCGGCTGATCTCGGGTGGCAGTGCTGCACCGCCACTGATGGCAAAGCGCAGCCGCCCTCCCAGGCGTTGCTGTAGTTTGCTGGCGACCAGGCGCTGCAATAAAGGGTGCAATAACAGCCGCGGATGCCAGCTGCTGCGGCCCTGCTGGTGCTCGAAGTGGTGCCAGCCGGTAGTCACGGCGGTATTGAACAGCCAGCGTTTCAGCGGGCTTCCCTGCTGTAACTGCTGGGTGATGCGGCCATAGATGCGCTCGTAGATGCGCGGTACCGAGATCAATACCGTGGGCTTGATGCTCTGCAGATCGCTAGCCAGTTGCGGAATCGAGCGGGCATAGGCAGTGGTGGCTCCGGCCATCATCGGCAGGTAGTAACCGGCGGTGCGCTCCAGAGTGTGGGAGAGCGGCAGGAAGGAGAGGAAGGTGTCACTGCTATTGATATGCACCAGTTGCAGTGCTGAATCGGCGATGGCGAGCATGTTGTGGTGGCTCAGCATGACCCCCTTGGGCCGTCCGGTGGTGCCTGAGGTATAGATAATGGAGGCCAGGGCATGCGGCTCATCCGGCACACCCTGCAGCGGGTATTTCCCTTCAGGTAGCAGCTGCGAGGCGGCGAGCAGACGCCCATCCTCTCCCTGTGGCTCATCATCAAGCAGTACGATGTGTTGGAGCTGCTCATGCTCACCCAGTGCATGGGCCAGCCGTTGCCAGCGCGCTTCATCATGCAGCAGTAGCAGCTTGCTAGCGGTCTCTTTGAGGATGTAGGCAATGTTGTCGGCACGGTCATCGGTATAGAGCGGAACGACCACCAGCCCGAGCCCCAGTGCAGCCTGATCGAAGCAGGCCCACTGCGGGGCGTTGCGCAGGCTCAGGGCGACCCGGTCGCCCGCCTTAAGGCCCAGTGAAGCCAGGGCTGCCTGCCAGCGGGCAACTTCGTGTCCTACCTCTGACCAGCTTAGCGTGTACCACGCCTTCGTCTGTTTATTGAAGGCACGATAGGCCTCACCCTCAGGGGTGCGCCTGATACGTTCGCGTAACAGCCCGTCGAGAGTCTGTGCTTCGTCAAGGCTGATGTGATCTGTTCCTTTGCCTATGGTCTGCTCCTCGTCCTGTTGTGTATCGTTCGTTGTGTCTACTGGACAACTACGGTGGCTGGGTCGTAGATGACCGTGGGATCTGTAATGGTCACGTTGGCACCGCCGGTGGCCAGGAAGGTCGCCATTTGCGACTGCATTTCTACGGTCACCAGGACTGACGTAGGGGTGCTTAGACCGTTCGCATCATAAGCGCTAACCAGCGAACTGTGGTGGCCGGCGTTAAAGCTAACCCATGCCTTCAGGTCGTTTCCACTGGTACTCTGTGTCATCAGCTGCAGCCCAATATCGCGCGCCAGAGGATCGGTGCCGGCGGTGGGGGAGGCTACCGTGCCGGGCGGTGAGTATGGCCAGAGGTTGTTGGGAACAACCAGATCCGCGGCGGACTCGGTGCCACCGACTACCTCGAATAACAGTACGCCACGGCCATTGCCGATGGTGGCGCTGTAGTTAAGCGGGTCAGCACTGTCGAGCACGGTCTGGGCTGTGGTGAGGAAGCTTTCGTACTCCGGGGTGCCCTTGATCAGGCCAAACGTCGCCAGACTTGCCGCCATCTCAATACCATATGTCGCGGAGCCGTCGAGCAGCTTGGCGATGGCACTACCGGGCATCGCCAGCACGGCATCCTGTACCATGGTTTCAAAGTTGAGGAAGGGAATGCCCATCATTGCACCAAGAGAGTGTCCGGCAAAGAAGACCTGATTGCTGTCGAGTCCACTGATATTGCCCAGGCTGGCGTACAGGGTCATTAGATCCGATACGCTCTGGCGCAGGTTGTCGCGACCGACCAGCAGGTTGGTGAAGTTAACGTAGTGGCTGCCCGATGGGTCAACCACTCCGTCAGCAATAAGGGCCTTGTTGACGTCAATGAGGTCGAGGTTGTATGTGCGCTCCAGCGCCGCATTGTAGAGGACGCTGGTGCCATCGGTGATGCCGTGTAAGGGCAGGTCGATGGCAACGGCGGCAAAGCCTGATGCCGCCAGGGCATCGGCTACAGCAACCAGATCGGCGCGACTTCTGGTGATACCGTGCTGAAAGATCACCACCGGCCAGCCAGCGGCAGGCATGGTATGGCCGCTGGCGCTATTGGGCAGCGTCATCAACAGGGGGATGGTTTGGGTCGAAGTGGCCACCGGTGTGGAGTTGACTGCACTGAGCATGCTGTCACCCGGACCATGCCAGAAGCTGTTAAGTGGCGCGGTGTCATGGCTGTCGGCCGCTGCGGTGAGGTAGTAGGGGACGTTCAGGGTGCCGGTGTGTATGTCTGCCTGGCCTGGCAGGTCAGGATGTATTGCGCTGGTGTTCATCCCGCTGGCCGTGGTGGTGGCAGTCTGGGGGCTGGTATTGCTCCAGATGCTGGATAATACGTTGCCAATTGACTGGGTCGTGAAGTTCCAGCTGAGGATGATATCGCTGCTGGGCAGGTCGGTAATGGTGCCGCCAGTATCGCTATCTATAGTGAAGGTCTTGACTGCTGTTTCCGCCGCCACCGTAAGCTGGCGTAGAGGCTCCAGTGCCTGCGCCTCTTCATCGCTAAGGGCGCTATACAGACTCACCCCGCCAGCATCGATCAGGCTGCTGGTACTTTTTGCCATGGCATAGTAGAACTCCGGATAGCTGGGGCTGGCATCGCTGCCAGTGATGCCGTTACTGAGGGTCACCAGATAGCTGGTGTTGGGCTCCAGCGGCTGCAGTGGCAGCAGGGTGACTGTGGCCTGGTTGCTGTCTGCGGAGAGCAGCGACACGGTGTAGTCGGTTTGCGGCGTCAGTTCACTGATAATCGAGGTGACTGCACCGCCAACACCGCTAAGGGTAACCTTGAACAGGCGTACCGTGTCACCGGCGATCAGGCTGTCGGCATCGAGGCCTTCGGAGAAGCTTGCTGTGATCGGCGCAATGGTAGAGAAACCGTCGAGTGTATTGAGTGCGACCTGTGGATCACTGTAATTGCTGGCATCGGCTACCGGAATATTGAGCGTACCGTCGGTGCTGCCACTGAACAGCATATTGTTGGGAAAGGGGATAATTCCGTTGGCAGGGTCGAAGCGAGCAACCGGGTTAAGGGTGTCCCGGTTGCTGCTGCTGCGCTCTTCAGCGCAGCCGCTGAAGTTGAGTGTTGCAAGTGCCAGCAGGAGTGAAGTTAACGCATGGCTGCCGGTTTTTCTGGTTATCTTGATCATCATCTAAATTCCTCTGCCCTGCGCCTAGAAGTGGTGTGTGACTTGCAGGCTTAAGATGTTTACTGAGGCCTCATAGCTGCCCTTGAGAGTGCTTTGCAGGGTCGGTATCGAGCTTTCCAATGTATTGTTGATGAGTAACTCATCGACGAAAAGGTGCGAGAAGGCGGTGTTGAGCTGGGTCTTGTCTGAGATGCGGTACCCCATGCCGAAGGAGAGCCAGCGACGCTCGCCATCGGGAACGCGCGCGGTACGGTATTCGTCCTGGGTGACGGGGCCCTGATCCAGGGCCACACCGGTACGCAGCATGATGGTGTCGTTGAGGGTGTAGTTCATGCCTACAGAGTAGCGCCAGGTATCCTGCCACGCCTCGGTGGTGACCGAGTCGGGCTGGTTGGGGTTGGCATAGTGGATGCGTAGCTCATCAAATACCGCCCAGTTAGTCCAGGTGGCATCCGCCATTAACGCTACTTTGTCGTTCACCTGTTGCCAGTAACTCACCGAGGCACTGGCAGGCAGAGTGACTTCGGATTGGGCTTCAGTATCAGCAAAGGCACCGCTGCCGGCCACCAGGAATTCCGCTTCACTTGGTACCGTGAAGTCAGCAGTGCCCGAGATGGATTGCTTTACCTCTGAGCGATAGGCCAGCCCCAAGCGCCGGGTGTTGGAGGGGGCGTAGAGCATGCCGACATTCCAGCCATAGGACCAGCCCGTGCCGTAGACATCGGCAAAGCCATCGCTCTGTTGCGGTGTCAGGCCTACCGTGCTGCAGATGCCGGAGGGTAGGGCTGATGTCAGCTCCTGGGTCAGGCAGAGGGTACCGAAGTCGATGGCGCTGCCCAGCTCAACGTCGAGATACTGAGCGGTAATACCCAGGCCGAAGGAGAGCTTATCCGACTGCTTGTAGGCGATACTGGGGGTGAAGTTGATGGTGGTCAGGGCTGAATTCAGGGCGTGGTAACGGCCTACCCAGTCATCATCATACTCGGTAGTCATACCGAAGGGGCTGTGCAGCGCCAGTCCCCAGTGCCAGCGATCATTCAATTTAGATACGAGGTAGAAGTTGGGCACGATGGCGTCGACGCCGGCATCGGCATCTGGACCGTTGAGCGGGTTGCCAAGGCCGTCCGTAGAGCCATTGTTAGTAAACTGCGCATAGGGGGCAACGTAGTGTCCCGCCACCATCAACTGCTTTCCTTTCAGTCGGCTCATGCCTGCGGGATTAAACACGATGGTGCTGGCGTCTTCAGCAATAGCACTGGCACCGGCAAAGGCGTTACCCATACCGGATGCAGAGTTCTCAATCAGGGCGAAACCAGAGCCCTCAGCAGCAAACGGGGTGAGAGCGATGGTCGTGGTTAGCCCAGCTGCACGCAGCAGATTCTTCTTGTTCATTGGTGTTTTCCCAAAACGCAGTTCTATTAACTTATGATGTTTCCATGTGCCATCAACAGAGCCCCTGGCATGCATAGACCCGCCTACGTCGCACGTAACCGGTTGAATGGGAGAGGAGGATATCACGCGTGCCATATAGCCGTCATGGCAAAGTCCGGGCGGTTGCGTCGGACAGCTTTCTAGTATAATCTTGCGCGCTCTCTCGGCCCGGACGGCTGGGGGAGAACAATTTGGAGAAGTGTCCGAGTGGCCGAAGGAGCACGCCTGGAAAGTGTGTATACCGCAAGGTATCGAGGGTTCGAATCCCTCCTTCTCCGCCAAATTAATCACTGCCTTATCAACAAGTTAGTGAATTAGTGTTGGCTAAAGGGACTGATTTGGGACTAACTTGGGTCTGAGTCGTTCTTTTCCGGCCGCTACGCTGGCTTCTATAG
>JBFFJV010000137.1:0-6909 GCA_041555695.1 Thiohalomonadaceae bacterium
ACGACTTCAGCAACGGATACACTTAAAACTTAATGATTATGTCGAGTGAAAGACAATATTGGGCTGTGATCCCTGCCGCTGGCATTGGCAGGCGGATGAAGGCGGATCGTCCCAAGCAGTATCTGATGCTGGGTGAGAGAACGGTGCTGGAGCAGACGATTGATATCTTCAGTCGCCATCCGCGTATCGCTGGCATTGTCGTGATCGTGACTGAGGGTGACCCCTACTGGGCAGAGTTGGATGTCGAGACCTCGGTGCCGCTCTACGTGGCGGCTGGCGGGGCAGAGCGTTGTCATTCGGTACTGAACGGTCTAGAGCGTCTGGCAGAGCATGCCGATGAGAATGACCGGGTACTGGTGCATGATGCCGCGCGTCCCTGTTTGCGTCAGCAGGATATCGATCAACTGATCGTTGAATTGCGCGATGATGTGGTTGGCGGAATTCTTGCCGTACCGGTCCGCGATACCATGAAGCGTGACGATGGCCATGATCGAATTGCTCACACTGAAGATCGTAATGGCCTATGGCATGCCCTGACTCCACAGATGTTTCCGCTGGGGCTGTTGCGGGAGTCATTGCAACAGGCGCTGGCAGATGGCTTTGAGGTAACCGATGAGGCCTCTGCCCTTGAACATGCCGGCAGACAGCCCCGGCTGGTCGAAGGCCATGCGGACAATATTAAGATCACTCGCCCGGAAGATCTGGCGTTAGCGACTTTCTTTTTACAGCAACTCAGGGGCTAAGTGATGCGAATCGGACACGGCTATGATGTTCATGCCTTTACCGGGGGCGACCACATTGTGTTGGGTGGCGTCACCATTCCACACAGCCACGCCTTTGCTGCGCACTCTGATGGCGATGTGTTGATTCATGCGCTTTGTGATGCCCTGTTGGGTGCTGCAGCGTTAGGAGACATTGGGCGCCATTTTCCCGATACCGCTGCCGAGTTTGAGAATATCGATAGTCGTATTCTTTTGCGGCGAGTGGTGGAGCTGTTGCAACAACAGGGGTATCGCCTGGGCAATGCGGATATGACGGTGATCGCCCAGGCCCCAAAGCTGGCGTCACATATCGACTCAATGCGCAGTAATATTGCTGCCGATCTCCAGGCCGATGTTACGCAGGTCAATGTCAAGGCGACCACTACCGAGAAGCTGGGCTTCGCCGGGCGCAAGGAAGGTATTGCTGCTCATGCGGTGGTGCTGTTGTTAAAAGATGGTTGAGTCACAGCGCATATTTTCTCTCGACTGGGCGTATGCCAGCGGTCAGCCCATGTGTCGAGGTAGCATGCGTAATACTCCCGAGGACTTTCAGGTTGATGAGGTGTTGGGTTACGAGCCCGACGGTGAGGGACAGCATGCCCTGCTCCATATCCGCAAACGCAATACCAACACTGACTGGCTGGCACGACAGCTGGCGGAGTTTGTGGCTGTCGAGCCAAAAGAGGTGGGCTATGCCGGTCTTAAGGACCGCCACGCCGTCACCACACAATACTTCACGATTAACCTCTCTGGCCGTGCAGAGCCTGACTGGTCTCAACTGAATTGTGAAGAGATCGAGATCCTGTCGGTCTCGCGTCACGGCAGAAAGTTGCAGCGCGGCGGCCTGCGCGCCAACCAGTTCGTGATCACGATACGTGATCTGGATGGTGACTGTGCGGGTCTGGATGAACGTCTTCAACGTATTGAGAGCGAAGGGGTGCCTAACTATTTTGGTGAGCAGCGCTTTGGTCGTGATGGCAATAATCTGCTAATGGCAGAAAAACTATTTCGTGCGCAGTGTGAGGAGCGCGACCGTCATAAACGTGGTCTCTACCTTTCGGCGGCGCGCTCCTGGTTATTTAATCGCGTGCTGTCGCAACGGGTTGCCGCGGGCAGCTGGCTGCAGGCACTCCCCGGAGAGGCATTGATTCAACCGAGCAGTCGCAGTGCGCTCTCGCTACGGGTGATTAGTGATGAGATCCGTGAGCGTATTGAAAAGGGCTTTCTGCAACCCTCGGCACCGCTGTGGGGCAGGGGGAACACCACGGCGCTGGGTGAAGCGGCACAGCTGGAGATGGATGCTCTGGCTGATGAGGCGCTCTTCATGCAGGGGCTGGCACAGGCCGGTCTGGAGCAGGAACGTCGTGCCCTGCGTCTGCTGCCAGAGAATTTGTCGTGGCAGCACCTTGATGGCGCGGCCCTGCAACTGTGTTTTACGCTGCCGGCTGGAAGTTATGCCACGGCGCTGTTGCGCGAGCTGCTGCGGGTGAGCGACGCAACGCGCCGCTCAAAATAATAGTGTTACCGATTCAGTAACGAAGATGGTATTGCTTGCTACAGCTTAAAGGTCGCGACCAGTCTGGCAAGGCTATTCGATATGTTGGTAAGACTGGTGTTGGCCTCATCGATGCGCTTGCCGCCCTCGGCGGAGTGTTCCGCCACTTCAGTGATGTTGATGATATTGCGGTTCAACTCTTCAGCGACGCTGCGTTGTTGCTGTGAGGAGTCTGCGATCTGTGCATTCATTTCGGTGATCTGTCCGACCGAGCGGGTGATCCCCTCCAGTGAGGTACCCGCCTCGGCGGAGCGTTCGGTGGTGTGCTGGGCGTGCTCACGACTCTTTTCCATCACCTCTACGGCCTGACGGGAATCGTCCTGCAGGCGTGAGATCATCTCTTCGATCTCCTGCGCCGAGGATTGAGTGCGGGTGGCGAGCGCTCGTACTTCGTCGGCGACCACGGCAAAACCACGACCCTGCTCACCAGCGCGGGCCGCCTCAATCGCGGCGTTAAGTGCCAGCAGGTTGGTCTGGGCGGAGATCCCTTTAATTACATCCAGTACCGAGCCGATCTTCTCACTCTCCTGCTCCAGTCCGTGAATGGTGTGAGTGGTCTTCTCCAGCTCCCTGGCGAGTGTATCGATGTCGTCGATGGTGCGGCTGACAATATTGCGTCCATGTTGTGCCTGACCGTCGGCCTCGGTGGCCGACTCCGCGGCTAGAGTGGCGTTGGCGGCCACCTCCTGCATGGTGGTGGTCATTTCATTAATTGCGGCAGCGATCTGCTCGGTCTCACGAAGCTGCTGATCGACGCCGTCACGGGTAATGTCGATGATGTTGCTAAGGTCACCCATCGCATGATTCAGCGTCGTGCTTGAGTCGCCCAGTTCCAGGATGATTTCACGTAACGCACCACGAATGGTCTCGGCACTCACGGCAATGTCGCCCAGTTCGTCGTTGGTCTGTTTGAGTATTTCGTTACTGAAATTGCGATCTGCCATCTGCTGCAGCGCGGAGGAGAGATCCTTGGCCGGTTTGACAATCATGCGTTGCAGATAGAAGAGGTAAACGCTGAAACCCACCACGATGGCTATCATCATGAGCACCAGAGCGATGTAGATCTCATCGTAAGCGCTGTCGACGGCGTTTTGCGTGTTGCCTTTGGTCTGTTGCTGGATGCGTGCCATGGCCTCTTCTAGCAGGCGGGTGGGTTCACGGTCGATGCCCTTTACTGCCTCGTCACCAGCGGAGTGGGAGAAATTGCTATCGATAAAGCTCTGCAGACCGCTACGATAGGCCTTGCCCATCTCCAGATGACTACGTTTAAATTCTGTGATGCTGGAGGCTGCAGCGGTGTTATGGAGATCCTTGAGCAGCTCATCCACATGCTGCTGTACCCTGGCCTCCTGTTGCTCAAATTTCCCCCAGTATTTCTTTAATTGCTCGGGGTCAGTACCGCGCAGAAGTACGTTCTTCCACTCCTGAACCTGAGTCTTAAAGTGTACCGTGGTCTCAAGAACGAGAACCTCTTCAATGACCTCGTGGGTAAGCACATGGTTATATCGCCCCAGACTCTGTGTGGCGCCCCAAAATGCATAGGCGGCGGCAAGCAGGACGAGTAAGGTGGTTCCCCCGGTGATCAATATCAGTTTGTTACGGATACTGTGAAGTAGCCCTCTCATTGCGATAACCTCGTCCTTTGTGTGTAGTAGTGCCTATATTGGGACAACGCGTTACAGGCACAAGTCTCATTTGCCAGGCCGCCGGGTATAAAAAACGGAGACATGCACCGTATCTGTTGCCGGCAGCTCAGGGCTAGACCTTGAATTGTGCCACCAGGTTTTGCAGCTCGGTGGCAAGCTGAGCCAGCTCTTCACTTGCCTTGGAGGTCTGCATGGCGTTCTCTGTGTTCTGATCGGCCACCTGACTGATGTTGACAATATTGCGGTTGATCTCATCGGCCACGGCGCTCTGCTCTTCGGCCGCACTGGCAATGTGCGCGTTCATATCATTGATTGAACCCACGGCGCTGGTGATGGCCTGTAGTGACTCACCGGCAGAGGCTGCCTTGGAAACCCCCTCCTGCGCACGCTCCTGCCCCAGTTCCATGGCCGCAACCGCATTGCGGGCTTCGGACTGGAGTTTCTCGATCATGGTCTGGATCTCCTGAGTGGAGGACTGGGTGCGACTGGCCAGGGAGCGCACCTCGTCGGCGACCACCGCGAAGCCACGGCCCTGTTCACCGGCACGAGCGGCTTCGATGGCGGCGTTCAGTGCCAGCAGGTTGGTCTGTTCGGCGATGCCACGGATCACATCAAGTACGGAACCGATGCTCTCGGTCTCGCCCTCCAGCCTGCGAATGATAACAGCGGTGCCTTCCACATCCTGAGCCAGCTTGTCGATTGAGTCCATGGTCTCCTGTACCACGCGTCGACCACTCTGCGACTCGCTATCTGCGCCATGGGCCGCCTCGGCAGCGGTGGTGGCGCTGCTGGCAACTTCCAGCACCGTAGCGGTCATCTGGTTCATCGCGGTGGCGACCTGATCGGTCTCGCTACGCTGTAATTCAATGGCGTTGTTGGTCTCAATGGTGATGGCAGAAAGCTCTTCAGCCGCAGCTGCCAGCTGACCGGTCGAGCCGCTAACCTCACGCATGCTGTGATGCAGTTTTTCCAGCATGTTGTTGAAGGATGTCGCCATCTCGCCAATTTCATCCCGGCTGTTGATGTCGACCCGGCGTGAGAGGTCGGCATCGCGGTCGATAATGCCGATGATCTCGGCCAGCTTGATGATGGGGGTGGTTATGGTAAGGGCGAACATCATTCCAGCAGCACTGGCAATGATCAGCATGAGCAGCGTAATACCGGTTGCCCAGCTGCCGATCTCTGTCTCCATCTTATCGACGGCACGGAAGGCCTCTTCCTCGTCAATCTCGCTCATCAATGCCCAGTTAAGGCCGGGGATATCGAGCGGGGTGTAGGCAGAGAGTACCGCTACATCGCGGTAGTCATTAAAGATCTCGAAGCCCTTGTTGCCAGCCAGGGCCGCACGGGTACCCTGGGTATCGACTACCTGCAGGCCGATATTGGTTCCTTTGGCTACCATGGTGCTGATGAGGTCGCGGGACTCTCCCAGCTCTTTCATCATCGTCTCGTAGCCATTGGGGTTTTCGACCAGGAAGCGGCTAATGCTGCGTGCTTTCTTGTCATCGCCAACCAGGTAGGTCTCACCAGACTCTCCCAGACCAACTTCACTCCATTTTTCGTTGCTGGTCATGATGGCGTTAATTGAGGCGATCGGCATCTGCAGTACAAGTACACCCAGGCGCTCGCCATTCTCAAAGATAGGGGCGGCGGCAAAGGAGGCCGGGCCATCGTAGGAGGGAGTGTAAGGGGCGAAATCGTCTACGCTGACACTCCCCTGGCTGCTCTGCATCGACTGGTTGAAGGCGCGCGCCAGACCGCTATCTGACCATGCACCCTCCTTCAGGTTGGTGCCGTAGTCGAGTTCCTTGTAGACGGAGTAGACGACATCGCCATGTACGTTGATGATAAACAGGTCGTAATAACCGAAGCGGGTGATGAAGTCGTTAAAGTAGGGGTGATTGTTCTGGTGCAGAATATCGTAGCGGTCTCCAACGCCGCTGGAAATCAAATTGTTCTTTGAGCCAAGCGGGTGAGAATTTTTCTGGATCCAGGTGTACTGAAAGTAAACTGCAGCGGGCACAAGTTTGTTGAGAATCGCGTTGGTATCAATGCTCTCCCCTGCATTCTGGTTTTTATACTCGGCAGCGAACTGGCTGTAGTATGCGGCGAGCTCCCCGCGCATTTTCTCAACTCCTTCCCTGGTAAGCCCCTCTTCGATGTTGTTGTATTCATCGCTGAATTCACGCACGGTGTACTGTACCGAAGGGGAGGAGGCCAGGTTTTGAAGCTGGCTGTAGATGGTCTTGAAGTAGTCCTCGACCTGGGTCTTTTTCGACTCGCGCAGGGCAACCAGCTGGTTACGAACCTGGGCCTCCAGGGCTTCGCTACTGGTATCGACGGCAATAATATCCAGTACGATACTGGCAATAATCACGGGCAGTGCTGCCAGCAGGGTAGAGCCCAGGATCATCTTGCTTTTGATTTTCATCTACAGCTTCCTCATTAACGATTTGCGTCGTTGTTAGTTCCATAGCAATCAGGTTGGTCTTGTCGCTGTATTGTACAGCGATAAGTCAGCGCAGGAATCGGTGTTTGTCCTACCCTGTGCAGCTTTATTCATCGGTACTTGATAGGGGATTCTTTAATGATATCAATGGTTTTTGTAGGAAAAATGGCAGGAGCGAGCTGGCTGTGGCGGTATAATCGGTTAACTCTGTTAGGTTGTAGGTTAAAACGATTAGTTTCGCTTAAGTAACAGGTAGATGGCGCCAGTGCCGCCATCAACAGGACGGGCAGAGCAAAAGGCGAGTACCTCGCTACGTTGGCGCAACCAGTAGTTGACCTTGCTTTTGAGGACGGGGAGTTGTTGCTGTGAGCCGTAGCCTTTGCCATGGATGATGCGAACGCATTGTTTGCTTTGCAGGCGACAGTGGTGCAGAAAGTGGCTGAGTGCCTGGCGTGCCTGTTCCACGCGCATACCGTGTAGATCCAGCTCAGCGTCGAT
>JBFFJV010000138.1:0-6862 GCA_041555695.1 Thiohalomonadaceae bacterium
ATATCTGTTATGCCACCCAGAACCGCCAGGACGCAGTACGTAATCTTGCCGAAGATTGTGACGTGGTACTGGTGGTCGGCTCAATTAACAGCTCCAACTCCAATCGTCTGCGCGAGTTGGCAACACGCCTGGGCAAGGCCGCCTATTTGGTGGATAACGCCGGAGAGCTCAAGGCCAAGTGGTTTGAGGGGGTGGAAATGGTCGGTATCACGGCCGGAGCATCGGCCCCCGAGATACTGGTCGAAGAGGTGATAGCGCGACTGCGCGAGTGGGGCGTAGAGAGTGAAATAGAGAGTGAAGGGCAGCGGGAGGAGATGATGTTCCCGCTGCCAAAGGCGTTGCAGTAGTTACTTCCAGCAGGTATCGGTCGTTGCCGTTGACTCAACGGAACTTGAGTTTATCGATGTCTTTAGACCATTGGGGTTGGCGGCATTTACGGTAAGAACGAAGACCTGGCAATCAGCATCGCTTTTTTGTGGTCCACCTGTCCTGGCGGTAGCTGTCGCAGTGTAGGCCGTGCCACTGGCGCTGCCTGCTGTAATGGCGATGTCGTAGTACTTATTTTCCGATAGCCCTACTCCCGATACAGCACCGGGATATACGGCACTTGATTCCGCTGCGTCGGCCGCGCAGTTAGCCGGGTCGGAGGATGCAACGAGCAATTCACCATACCAACGGCAATTGGCCCGGAGTTTGGCCTGCGCCTGCTGTACGGTATTTAGAGCGACAACCGCGTCGGTTCTTTTCGATTCTCTCAGGTACTTGGAGATGTTAGGTATAGCAATCGCTGCCAGCAGTGAGATGATTCCGACTACTATCATCAGTTCAATAAGTGTAAAGCCTTTATTCTTCATATAGTAAACCTCCGTAAAAGTAAGCGCACGATAGTGATTAAGTCGTGTCCAGACGATTATCATACCCCTTTTCCGGATTAGCGGTAATAATGTTGAGATGAGTGGCACAACTTGGCTGTTCGAAAAGATATAGACTTTGTACTGTAGGAATTACGAATCATGAGGGTACCGCCTTGATAAGGGATAAGGGTTTCACACTGATCGAGTTGATGATCGTTGTGGTTATTGTGGGGATGCTGGCGGCTATGGCCGGGCCATCAATTTCAGACTATATCGATAAGCGCAAGATCATCAGCGCTGCCGAGGCGGTCTATTCGCAATTGCAGTTTGCGCGCTCCCAGGCGATTAGCCGCTCCCAGACCGTCTATGTCAATTTTGGTTACACGGATGATACCAAGGCCTCAACTTGGCTTATGAGCGTGAGTACCAATGATGGCTGTGACATTACAAAAACGGTAACCGCTACGGACCTGAGCGACGATTGCATTCTTCTTGTCAGTGATGGTGATGCGAATGTAGATGAAGGAGACGGCACAGTCGATACAGATGACCTGGTCTACCATGTAACCTCCGGTGCCGACTTTAATGAGGTGAAACTCGACGCAGATGGCAGCGGCACCGGCGGGGCTCCGGGCCAGATCTCTTTTGATCCTACTCGCGGTACAGCATTAAATCGGACCGTCTATTTGACCTTTACTAAGGGTAGCAGTGACTACGAGATGCGCATCGTGGTGGGGCAGATTGGGCGGGTAAAAGTATGTACGCCAACGGGTGTTGGCAAGGCTGTGCCGGGGTACTCTGCATGTCCAGTATAAAAATGAAAGTACAAAACGGTATGACTATTATCGAATTGATGGTAGGCATGGCGGTGGGGCTACTGATCTTGCTGGGTGTGACCACGGTCTACATTAACACCCTGCATACCAGCGCCAATACCCTGGGTGGCAGCCGTCTGAATCAGGAGATGGCGGCCATTATGAACATCATGGTCAATGATATTCGCCGCGCCGGTTATTGGGAGGCTGCATCAGCTGCCTTTACTACGCCAACAAAAAACCCTTTCATACAGGTGGAGAATGCGGCAAGCGTGCTGGATATCACCGCCCTGCGTATCCACAGCAACAGTGGCAGTGGTACCACCTATGAAGATGTCACCTACGATCTCGATGGTTTGGTGACGTCTGAAGATAACGATTATAACGAGGGCTCCTGTATCACCTATACGTATGATGCTAACAGGGATGGAACCTATAATCCGCTAACCGGTATTGTTACCGGATTTGATAATGATAACGATGGTGGTGATGGCGACAGCGATGATGAGGAGTTCGGCTTTCGCTGGGATGGCTGGCCGGGAAGGGATGGCTATAGCAGTGGTAGCCGGGAGGGCCTTCTTCTGATGCGTACCTCCAACAATGATACAGGCCCCAACAAGTGTGGCAGAAATAGCGGTAACTGGGTGGCCGTTAACGAGTTTGAATACGACAGTGCTCGAACAGGCGATAACCGTTTCAAGGGCGGCATTATCGTAACGAACCTGAATTTCAGTATTAAGCGTTCCTACTGCCGCAATGCCTCGGAGCCCGATGGTAACCCGGTGGGTGGCGCGGACGATGCGATAGATGCAGATATGACTTTGGATCCCAGAGAGTTCGATTGCTACGACGTTCCACCCACCACCGGGGCGACGCCAGGTGACGGTAGCGGGAACAGCACGGTAGAGACCCTGCTTGTTGATATTACCCTTAGCGCCGAGTTGGCCGATGACCCTACTGTCTCGGCCAAGCAGACGCAGTCAGTCCAACTGCGTAATAACCTGATTCGTTTGAGGTAGTCATGATGAATAGAATATGCAACAGCATCCACGCATCGCTACCACGTGCACAGCGCGGCATGGCCACTCTGCTGATCTCACTGGTGATCCTCACCACTATCACCTTTACCCTGATTTACGCGGCACGCACCGTGCTGATGGAGCAGAACATCACCGCCAACGACCTACGCGGCCGTCAGGCCTTTGAGGCCGCCGAGGCGGGCCAGGAGGCGGCGGTGGCCTACCTCATGACCCCGGGGGGGCGTGACAAGAATGGTGATGGCTTAATCGTAACGGATGCGGGTGAAACCGTTGAGTTTCTTTTCGATACCGACGCGACGGCGGGCAATGACAGCAATGAGCTAACGCTGCCCAACGGCAGTCGGGTGACGGTCGAGATGTCCAAAGCGGACAAGAAGACCCGGACCTCCTCCTATGTGGCAACCCATATACGAACAAAAGGCTGGAGTGATGACGGCACCGCTAGCCGAACCATTAATCATGTCTACTCCTATGTCAGCCCCCTGCCCAATGTACCGGAGAATCCTGTGCTGGCGCGAGGCTCTGTCGTCGTAAATGGTGCTGCCGTTGTCATCAACCCGGAGGGGCACTCTACCATCTGGTCCGGTCTCCCGGTGGATCTGGGGGGGAATGCCGCCACCGCCACCATGATCGCCGATCCCTCTCAATCGAGTAATGGTACCAATACCACCAGATATCCTGATTGCCTGGGCAGTACCAGTCTGTCCCCGGAAACCTGTGACCCCAATACAACACCGTGTCCCTGTGCGGTGGTTATGTCATCCGACCGAGGTACGCCGGGGCTTGATATCGTGGAGCAGGACGACAGTTTGAAGAATTTAACGGAAGGTGAGTTCTTCAAGAACTTCTTTGGCATCACCGAGGACAGCTATAAGAACAACCGAGTTACACTCTTCACCACGGGGCCGAACTCTGATCAGGACGCCCCAACCGGTGTCAATCTGGCTACCAGTGAGGTGGCATGGGTGGACGCCACGGCAGTTAAAGCCTCATGGAACGGACTTACTGTCGGCTGTTCGGAGCCCGGCACCAGTAACAACACCGGAATGTTTTGTAGTGGCAACATCCAGCCCTCCATCGTCATCGTCGATGGTGACCTGGATGTAAAGGGTAACGTTATGATCTGGGGGCTGCTCTATGTGAAGGGTAATATCACCGGTACCGGTGGTGTGGATGTGCGCGGTGCCATGATGATGGAAGGCGAAAATGGCAATATGAGTGGCAACTTGCGCGTCTTTTTCAACTCAGCGGTACTACGCAGCCTGGCCTCGGTTGGCCAGATGGGTGGCGGCGGCGGCAGCTGGCGTGATTTTGACTGATCGGGATTGCAAATAGGACTATAGCTATGAACAGGTACATTACTCATCACAGGGCAAATTCCGGTTTCAGTCTTATTGAGGCGCTGATCTCAATGGCTGTACTTTCATTCGGTCTGTTGGCCATTGCCACTTTCCAGGGCAGCCTGGTGCTCGGCAGCGGTTATAACAAGACTCGTAGTGAGGCGATGGCACTGGCGGAGCAGAAGTTGGATGACATCCGCGGCTATACCACCGAAGAGGAGCTGGTGGCCAAGCTCAAGGAGCAGTACTTCGACAATGTGATGATCACACCGACCACCGGCGAGGTCTTCCCCGAGCACGCCTTTGCTGACCTTGTCGACGCGCCCCTACCTAGCAATGTCACCACCGTCGTCGCCTGTACCGACGGTTTTAAAGAGATACCTGATGCCAATAACCCTATTGCCGGCACCACCCAGAACTTTACGCGCAAGTGGAAATATTGTCTGGCCGATAATGAACTGCTCTACACCGTGGTAGAGGTCAGCTGGGCTCTCGATGAGAGTGGTAATACCGACATGGTGGCCCTCCATAGCATGATTAGCTGGAAAAATCCGGCGGCGGCAGTACTGCTGGCCGAGATTCCGGAAGAACCACAGGTGCCTTCTGCCACAGGCCGTGCCTATCTGGGTGACGGCTCGGTGACGCAAGCGCAAATTGATGAGGCCAAGGCGAAAAATGACGGCAGCTTCCTGGATAACCAGGATGGAACCTTTAGTCTGTTCAAGGCTAACGACGGTGCCGACGTGGCACTGGTGGATGCCGATACCAACGAGATCGTACTGACCCTGGAAGATGCCTGTAAGACCCAGGATCCGACAGACTGCTTTGAGTTCGTCAAGATCAAGGGGCGTGTCTACCTCGATACCAATAGTTCGCATCAATCACTCAATACGATTTATATCCTGGCATCGGATGCGGCCTACTGTGCACGGGTCTTTGATACGGGTGCCGTTCCGTTTAATGCCCCCGATACCGATGGCGACAATACAACGGACTATGAGTATTATGATTACACCTGCTATCTGGGTGGCGGGTGGTACGGCAATATCGGTCTGCTGTTGACGGCGACTAACGCGGGTGAGAATGACCGTGTCTGTGTCGGCGACCCCACCGCCGCAACAACGGACGGATGGAAGTTTATGGAGCTGGCAAAGCGCCGGGTCTATCGCGGCCTGGTCTATAAGCGCAACCCGGCCGATTACGATGAGTGGATCACAAAAGATGGCACCGGCCCGGTGGATGATGAGGGGCTGACCGCAGAGCAGGCCAAACTCAATATCCCGCTCTTTTTCTCCAAGGGTATCGCCGATGGTACCGAGTACCCTGACTTCGAAAAAGATGTGAATAGAGCCTATGTGCTGGATGTTAATGGCAACAAAATACCGCAGTACCCCGGGCGTGATGGCGGCCATGACTATCTGGTGATCAATTCCGGCGGCCAGGCGGATGCCAGCAACTGCGTTGCTCCTGCCACACAGGCGGATAGCCGTGCCTGGGATGATGTCGATGGTGACGGAGTTGTGGATACTGCGGTAGAGGTGTTTACAGACTCCAACACTAACGGTGTTTACGATAGCGATGAGTCATATGTCGATGCCAACGGTGACGGCAATTACGATGCGGTCGTTGAAGTTGGGGATCTGGGTTCGCTGTTTGCCAATACGCCGGGAGACTTCGTCTGCTTTAATGACGAGTATTATGGCGGTGATGATACTGCATTCGATACAACGGGTACGAAGCCTTACTTAGATGGTGAAGAGGATCCAATATTCCGCAATTACCCCTATCTCGACAGCTTCAATGGTGATAACAGGAGCTCCGTTGATGCAAATGGCACGGTCATCCCCGCCGATACCCTGGCGACGGTATATGGTGCTGAGGCGGCGTGCCGTTGGGACCCCTCGCGCCCGCCCCCCAGTGTGCATCTGCTCTCAGGCTCTGTGATCAACAAGACCAGCAGTGGTGCCTATGACCTGCAAGGAAGCACCGTAGTCAGTTCCGGCGGTGTAGACGACTGCTGGTTTGTCGATGGCGCAGGAGTGAAGGTAACCAACCCCTCCGGTACCACGCTTGACTATGTGTGTCGTGTCTATGAGTGGGGCGATCAAACCAGGTCTGGAGACGGCTGGGATGGTTACATCACACTTACCCCCCCCAGCAGCGCAAGTGTGCAGTGTGAAAATCTTGCCGCCTATCCAACGGCGAGTCTGGTGCACCAGTATAATGATGCGTTATTCGGTAACTCGGTCGAAGGTGATCTTGCGACGGCGAATGAAGACTTTATCTGCCTGAATCTGGCTGAAATGACCATCACCGGTTCTATGACTGCATACCATAATGATATCGGCTCGGATCAAGGGACGACGGTGGCTGCCATCCGCACCAATGCCGATAACAGCGTCACCTCATTCCCCTGCACGGTTAATGAGGTGGCAGGCATTAAGGCGACGTTTACCTGTATCGTTCACGAAGAGACGGTGGGCGGCGGTTGGAAGGGTAAGGTTGTGGCCACACCACCCAGCGGCTTCACCTGTGATACAACAGAGAAAGTCTTCGACCCAGCGATCACTGCCGATGCTGTGGCATTCGATACTAAGTGCGCGGGTACAGATACGACACTGACGGTTACGGGTACCCTGAGCAGTGCAGACAATACGACCTCGGGCGTCACTTACCCCGATGTGACGGCCACAGGAGCCGCTGTCGCCTGCACTACGATGCCGGGAAGCGGTTATGATATTAACTACTCGTGCGAGGTGACGTTCGATTACCTTACCGGCGAGTGGGTGGGTACCATCAACGTAGCTAACCCG
>JBFFJV010000139.1:0-6843 GCA_041555695.1 Thiohalomonadaceae bacterium
AGCGTGGCAAAGGGGAGTCTGTTGCTGGGGCGCCTGCTGAGTATCCTGCTGGTGCTACTTGTCACCGCCTTGTCTGCCTTGATTATGTTCAACTATCGACGCCGCGTGATCAGTGAGGAGAGACAGCGCCACGAGAAGGAGTTTATTGACTCGGTACTGGATACGGTGGGCAATGTTATCTGTGTAATGAACCGAAACGGGGAGATCGTTCGATTCAATAGTGAGGCTGAGCGGATAACGGGTTATCAGTCGAACGATTTACTGGGGAAGTATGTCTGGGATTACCTGATACCCGATGAGCAGATAGCTGGGGTGAAGGGAGTTTTTTCCAGGCTCATCGCCGGTAACTTTCCGAATAAGTATATCAATTACTGGAAACATCGTGATGGCAGTAAACGCCAGATCTCCTGGTCCAATACTGCACTGTTAGACAGTCAGGGGGAAGTGGAATTTGTGGTGGCAACCGGTATTGATATTACTGAGGCACAACAGCGTGAGCGGGAAAAAGAGCAGCTGCAGCGACAACTGCAGCAGGCGCAGAAAATGGAAGCGCTGGGCCAATTGACTGGTGGTGTGGCACACGATTTTAATAATATCATCGCCGCTATTCTGGGAAATGCCGAGCTGGCGACGATGCGATTTGCGAAGGACGGTGAGGGGAAGCTGGCAAAATATCTCAACGAGATTACACGTTCAGCACATCGCGCCAAAAAGCTGGTGTCGCAAATGCTGGCCTTCAGCCGTGATGAACAGCTGCCTACCAAGGCGGTAAAAACGGCTAATGTTATCGAGCAGCTTCTGGTGATGTTAAGCGCCATTATTCCCTCGAGCATAGAAATAGCATCATCATTCAAGGAGGATGTTCCCGATGTGCAGGCCGATGAGAACCAGCTGGACCAGGTACTGCTCAATCTGGCAATTAATGGGCGCGATGCGATTGGTGGTAGCGGACGACTCACTATTTCTGCGGTAGAGACGGTCGGCGCGGGTGTCTGCTGCTCCTGTCACCAGCCGATGGATGGCGCGCTAGTCAGGGTCAGTGTAACGGATAGCGCCGGAAGCCTTGACCCTGAGCTTGTTGAGAAGATCTTCGACCCGTTTTTTACCACCAAAGAGGTAGGTAAGGGGACCGGGATGGGGCTTGCCATGGTGCATGGTATCGTTCATGGCTGGGGCGGGCATCTTGATGTGGAGGTGGTACCGGGTGAATCCACTGCGTTTCATCTCTACCTTCCGGTGGCGGGTAAAGAGACGAGCTAGCAACCGGCATCTTGCCGTAATATACTAGTGACATAAATAATATTTATGTCATCCCGTGATTGAACATAGCTGAGTCATCTAGCATTAGCTAAAAGTGTGATGAGGCTCACTTGGAATTATCGTTAAGTTACCATATATGAACTATATGTTAGAAGAGATTGAGTGTTTCAGCATGCATCGCTTTTTTAACTACCGCTCTTTCATAGCACAAAGAGCGTTGCGGTGAACGATGCCAGCCGGAGGAGATACTGTAATGAGCCAGACGAAGAGCGGAATGAAAGTGAATAAAAGTACTGAGGCTACTGTACAAGAGCACCATTCACGGGGAAAAAGAGTGAATGGAAAGGATGTTTATGACTGGGCGCTATATGAGTTGAGTAGTGCACGCCGGGTGGAGGCATCGACAGGAATTGATACCAGTGATCTGCGCGAACAGATTGTTGTTGCGCTGCAACAGGACCTGTACGACTGGATTGGTGAAGACCTGACGATTTAAACGAAAGTTAGTGCACGACAGACCAGGTTACTTTATATCCAGGTGGGAAGCGTCGCTCTGCGTGCTGCCATATCATTACCATTTCCTCTCTCCCTCATTCACTGCCCCTGCATCGCCAGCAGGCAACATCTTTAGCTAGAGTTTCTATAGCGAAAATCAGTCGCTTCAGTCGTATTGAAATCTCTCGTGTTCTATTGTTCTTCCATTCCTCCTCGTATACCCTTATTTGATCTATTGATAGTTTCTATGCACCGCATTACCTGCTCAGCTGAGTGCGCTCAATGTCGTGAGTATGAACTGACATAACTTTTATATCTGGAAGTGAATCATGCAGCCGTTAAAACTTCTGATCGTTGAAGACGATGTCTCATCTCAGGTAATTCTTAAGGGACTTCTGTCTGATTTTCAGCTCACCATCGTCGGTTCTGGTGAAGAGGCGATTGAGCAGGCTGTCAATTGCCCTGATCTGATCATCCTTGATATCAACCTTCCGGGTATCAACGGCTATGAGACCTGCCAGCAGTTACGCAATACCGAGCAAACACATAATACTCCTGTGGTTTTTCTGTCGTCATATAGTTCGCTTGATGACCGTCTTGAGGCGTATGGGGTGGGTGGTAATGATTATGTTACCAAGCCCTACGATGTGGTGGAGCTGAGAACAAAAATAATCAAGTACAGCGATAGCATTTTACGACAACGTGAGACGGTTCAGGAGGTAGAAAGCTCTCATGACCTGCTGATGGATGTACAGACCTCTGCTGCCAAGCTGCAAAGTATCAGTCGTTTTATCCAGGCGACCCTGTTCTGTCATGATATCGATTCCCTCTTCACGCACTTTTTCAAAACGGCTCGCGAGATAGACGTTGCGTGTGTGCTGCAGATCCATAGCCTTGATGGCACAGAGACGCGCTCAACTGACGGTGGTATCAGCAAACTGGAGCAGGAGATCCTGCAAATGTCTACCAATGTTGCGCATATTCACTCGTTCGGTAATGACCGGGCCATCTTTCGCTGGAACCACGCCACCCTACTGACCCGTAAAGTCGGCGACATGATTGATACGCTGGCCATCTTTATGGACGCCCTGGAGGCGGGAATTAAGGCGGTTGATACCGAGTCGAGATTATTACGGCAAGTTGAGCAACTAGAAGAGCAGAACACCCTGGTTCGTAATCGGGTGGCTGAGTTGTTTGGCCTGATGAATACCGGATTAAGGGACGCCATTCTTTCTCTGGGGCTGGTAGCCGCTCTGGATATTGAAGATGAAGATCATTTGAGTGATCTCATTGATGGCTATAGCCAGAGAATTGATACTGAGCTCCAGGCCCTGAAAGAGAATAACCATGTGATACAGGAGCTGGTCAGTGAACTGCGTACTCCACCGCCTGAGCTGCAGGGCTTGATGGAAGATACCGGTGAAGATGACAGTGGTATCGTTCTGTTCTGAATGCAAAGTGGATGGTTACAACACAGGGACTGTCGGCTCATAGTCGGTTAGCGTGCTTTTTACAGGATAGGCAAAGCGCAACCGGCCACTCACCCCAGGAAAGGTACGCTCCCGAAACCAGGGCATTATAATAAAATCAAGGGTGCCCCAATCGTTGAAAAGAGTTGCATTGAGCATGGGCTGCCCCAACTTCGTTTTGGCATCAATATCTTCTACTAGATTCGTTTGGTTTATCACGTCGGTCAAATTGACAAATTCCGTCACGCCCCTCAGGAGCAGGTAAGCAAACAATTCGTCCGAGTGTGACTCGATCATGACCCGCTTGCCTATCAAGTCCGACAGGCTGTGGATGCCGAGATCCTGACGCCCGATTAGCACCAGCGGAGAGTGCTGGAAGATGACACCAAGGACCACCACCGGCTTGCCCTGCTGGCGTGCCAGCAGCAGGCTGCTGTTGCCGACACCGAATTGCGCCTCGCCCTGTGTTACCTGCTGGAGGACGTCGATGCCCGGCCCGCCTTCGCGAAATTCGACATCGAGGCCGGCTTCTCGGTAGTAGCCTTGCTCCTTGGCCGCGTAGTAACCGGCAAACTGGAAGGCATGCGTCCAGTTCAACTGCATAACAACCTTGTCCGATTCATTTGATGCACGTACTTGTGGTGTGAACAGCAAGGCCAGCATCAGGAGAACGCGGATTAGATTCATGGCAGTCGCTCTCACAATGAATGATCCAGGAGCAGTGACGAAGGTAATAGATTCTGGCAGCTGTTCGGCGCAGGTTGTGAGAGAAACAAATACGTGCTTCACTATAGACACAACAACACCTCTAAATGTGATACTTATTAATTAACTGTCAGGATTTTATAATAATGGTGCTAGTTTCAAAAAAAAACAATGAGCATAAGGTCCGCTTGGCAGAGCACCACATAATCCGATGCTAGCGTGTAGTTGCAGGATGAAAATTGAAAGAGATGTAAGCCTCTGACTGACAAGCGTGAAGGTATGTTTAACAAGAGGCCAGAAAGGTCATATCTGCCGATTTTGATCGAAGATTAATACTTGCAGCAATCCGTCATAGTCATAGGGTGTAATAAGATTAACTGTGCGAAAACGGGGCGTGCCAAAGTGATGGGTGGTACGACTGAGTAAGCCTCTTGCCAGTGGTCGGTACAGGGCAATCAGGAATATCGAGGCAAGAACGACGGTTATGAACCCCTCTACAGTTCCATTAAGCATTATCACTCCCTTTTTTATTGGGCGGGTTAATCCAGCGCAGGAGCGCCCGGTACAACTTTTCTACAATAATGGGTTTGGCAACGTGGTCGTTCATCCCTGCGCTACGACAGCGCTCACGCTCCTCATCAAAGGCGTGTGCCGTCATGGCGATGATGGGTAGTTTGTCTGAGCTGTAGTGGCGGCGGATAATACGCGTAGCCTCATAGCCATCCATCTCCGGCATCTGCAAATCCATCAGCACAACATCAAATGGCTGACTGCTAGTTAGCTCGACCGCTTCGGCGCCATTATTGGCTATAGTTAACTCAAGCCCTAGCTCTGCCTGTAGCAATTCCTCGGCTACCATTTGATTCACAATATCATCTTCTGCTAACAGTACCCGTGCGCCTCTTAGTTGGCTTACGGCGTGACGTAGAGCCTCATTGTCCAGCTTATCCGGCCCCTCATCGGCTGCGGAGACAGGAAGTTCGAGGGTAAAACTGAAAAGGCTTCCCTTGTTGGGGGAGCTGCTTACCCTCAGCTTAGCGCCCATAATCTCAACCAGGTTTCTGCTTATGGTGAGCCCCAGGCCGGTACCGCCAAATTTGCGTGATGTGGAACCGTCCGCCTGCTGGAATGGCTCGAAGATAAGGCCTTGCTGCTCAGGTGACATCCCGATCCCGGTATCCTCAATCTCGAACTCAAATTTCTCCCTGTCCCCTTGTTTGCCGGGGCAGGGTTTTACCCGCAGTGTCACGCTCCCCTGTTCCGTAAACTTTATCGCGTTACTCGCAAGGTTGGTCAGCACCTGCCTTAAGCGAAGCGGATCGCCCAGATGGCGAGCGGATATCCCATCAGCTATTTCTGTATTGAGTGCGATCCCCTTCTCTTCGGCGCCAATACTCACTAATGCCACGACCTCGTTGATGATTTGAGGGATGTAGAAAGATTTACTCTCTAGCTCCAGTTTGCCAGCCTCAATTTTGGAAAAGTCGAGAATGTCGTTAATGATCCCCAGCAGATTGGTGCCGGCGTTATGAACCTTTTCGGCATAGTCTCGTTGCTGGGCATCAAGGTGGGTATCCAGTGCAAGGCGGGAAAGATTGATGACGGCATTCATCGGTGTGCGGATCTCATGGCTCATATTGGCCAGAAACTCACTCTTTGCCAGGTTTGCCACCTCGGCGGCATCGCGTGCCTCGGCCAGTTGTGCGTTGCTGATCCGCAGGTTCTCACTCTGCTCCTCTAGCGCCAGCTGTTTGCTGTTGAGTAACTCTATCGCCAGGCGCTCCTGATTGCTGGTGTAACTGACCAGCAGATAGAGCCCGGCAGAGCCTGCCCCCATGTTGAGAAGGAAGAAGATGATCTGAGCGAGTTCTGGTAGTGGTCTGATGTTGTGGTCGAGCGGCTCCTGTATCAGCCCGGAGATAAGCAGCAAGATGGCGTAGGCGAGGAACCAGCGCCCGGCACTCTTTTTGCCCATAAAGATGGAGGCGGCAACCGGGGCGAACAGTGCCCATATCATCACCGTGCTGCCGTGGAAGAAGCCGCCAAGTGACCACATCAGAAAGAAGGGGAGCAGCAGCACTAGTGTTAACTGGCTCATCTCAAGGAACTCGGTGCGCTTGTGGCGAAAGTAGCTATACAGGGTGATCGCCGAGATAATTGAGTAGGACATCGGGATTGAGCCGGAGAGGGGGTGGTCCAGTAAAAAATAGATGGCCCCCCAAAGAAAGGCTGCCGGGCCGATGATAAGAGGTACCAGCGTCAGAGCCGCCTTCTTCTGACGGGTATCCAGGTCGTCATCGTCGCAATAGCCGGATTGAACGAACTGGTTTAGCCACGTTTTCAGTGTCATTCAGATGTACTTTTTATTCGTTCGCATGATCTGTGATTAACCGCACAGTAAAACCACACCCGCTTAGTTAACTGAGTGCTTATACCTCTCAATATATGTCTAAATGTGCACAAATCAACTAAGAAGAACTCATCATAATGATGGGTATTACGGGGGCACAGCTAAGTTGGAGCATGCTAAGAAAAGCTGTGTGAACAGAACAGGGATATGCTCATTTTTCGGCTATTTAAATGTACCTGAAAAACGCGGTGGTCACAGGATGGTCACGACGGCTTTCCGGGCTGTTTTCAGGCAGCCTGAAAAGATCGCGATTTGGGAGTATGGTGGCTATACTTGGATTCAACCCGGTGCGTAGCGTAGGGTACGCACTTCAGTGTGCCCGCAGGGCGATGGCTGTGGGCGGCAACATCAACTAGGGACCCCATCTTTCAAATTAAATCCGGGATCCTGAAAAGCAAAACGGGCGCCTGAATCAGGCACCCGTTCCGGTGTATGGTGGCTATACCTAGATTCGAACTAGGGACCCCATCATTATGAGTGCGAATTCTAGGTAATCTCAAAGAT
>JBFFJV010000140.1:0-6841 GCA_041555695.1 Thiohalomonadaceae bacterium
GGTGCTCTTGTTATGGAGATGCCTAGGCTTCACAAAAGGCTCTCGGATCTGGAGTGGGTGGATCCAGAGCTCAGTGCTGTCGCTAATACACTGCTCATAAGCTCCCTGTTAGAAACGCCATACGGTAATATCAGGAAATCGATTCAGCTCGACCCAGATGCTGAGTCAGTGAGCTTGCACATAGCGCTAGAAAATTGGACCGCGAAACATGAGGTGGTTCGCTTAAATGCCGCTACACTGTTAGAAGCATGGCAAAACAATGTCGTGGTGGAGAGCCGCAGTGGCGGTCCGGAGTCAGAGCTGTTTTCATTAGAAGGTGAAATTGACCATGGACGTCCTGCATCCACGATTGTCAGTTGCACGACGGGGTTGGGTGGTGAGGCAGGTGAGTTAGTTCTGTTCAAGGGGGAGAAGACACTAAGACTGTCATGGGATCCGGCGTTGTGTGCTGCATTCCCTCTGCTCTATCACAAGCCCTGTTCACCGGGATCACTAAGCCGGGTCATTTTCTCGCTGAGTGAACTTGATGAAACGAGAAAAAATAGTGGTGAGTTACTTCCGTTAAGCTTGAAGTACTCTGCATCTTAACGGCTAGCTGCAAGCACTTATATGCTGTAGACCAGGTCGAACTCTCCTGTCTGCGTGAAGTTACTGGATACTCTGCTTAGCGCTCTTTCCAGTGCCGGACTGTTGCTGCAACGTGCGCAAGGGTATCTTGCCATGAGTCTTCAGGTTTCCATGGTGTCACCTGCACAGCCGGGTACCATGGATAGTGGTCGGTACCTAGCATGGCCCAGTTTCTTACCGTAACGATTAGTGATTTCTTGCCAAGGGCACCGGCCATCGCAGCCACAGCTGTGGGTGCTGAGATAACATAATCCAGTGCAGATGTTAAAGCAGCGGTCTCATCCAGGTCATTTTTCATATCAATGCCCATGTCGTAGATGGTAACCCCCATCTCATCTTTAACCTGACTCAGTTCCTTGCTGCATTCATCATATTGCAGGTTAATGAACGTGATACCCGGTATTGTCAGTATGTCATTCCAGTCAGAGAGAGAGGAGTATCCTTTGCTTCTTACCGTGGTTACTAGCGAACTTCGCCAGCACACACCAATTTTAATATTATCGTTCAGGGCGTTTAGCTGCTGCTTCCAGTGCTCGATGCGCTCTGCTGCTGCACTCAGGTAACTCGGGGTATCAGGGAATTTACTGAAATCATTACGGTAATGTTTTGCCAGTTGAGAAGCACTTGCCTTGAAATTAGATGGGTTATTGATTAACTCCCGTGCTGGAGGATTTGTTCTTTCAATAAATTTGCCTGTGGGGAATGAGCGTGAGAATAATGTCAGCAGGCGTTTATCACATTCAATAGTACACTCGCTTGTCTCTTTGATGACATCAGGAAATATGCTTGCGAATAATATTTCATCACCAACGCCTTGTTCGGCCAGAATGGTGATGGACTTGCCGCTTAAGGTCTCGTTGTGCCACAGCGGTTGTGGAAATTGCTGCAGGTAGTGCTGTACCTCCGCACGCCTTAAGCCCCAGCTATACTCCTCCCAGCCGCGCTCCAGGTTCCCCTGGTCGAGGAACAGGTGACCGCTGTTGATGTGGGGGTTGATCGCATTGGGGTTGACCTCCAGGGCGCGGTTGAAACATTTCAGCGCCTCGTCGGGCTCACGTTTGAAGCGGTATGCCACCCCCATGGCATTATAACAGTTAACCAGTACCTGCCCCTGGGCACCATCTGCGATGGCCTTCCGGGCGTAGGATATGGCCTGTTCCTGTTCCCCAAGGTCATTGCATGTCACCGCCATGGATGCATAGGTATTCGGGTTTGACGGGGAATATTTCAGCGCCTCTTTAAAGGCGGCGATCGCCTCCTCGTGTCGCTCTAATTTGTTCAGGGCGATACCAAGGTTGCTGTGGGCATTGGCATAGTCCGGTTTGACTTGCAGTGCGTTTTCCAGGATGAGGGCTGCTTCAGTGAATTTACCGCTATTGATATACAGCGAGCCGAGATTATTCATTGCCTGTACATAGTGAGGGTTGAGTTCAATCGCCCGGTTAAAGGCCATGACGGCCTCTTGATCTTTCCCCTGGCGTTGTTTTACCAGCGCCAAATTGTTCTGTAACAAAGGTTCATACTTGTTCAGTTCCGCCGCGCGGGACAGAAACTTCTCCGCAAGCCCAAGTTTTCCGATTTGCAAAGAGATAACACCCATGCCATTAAGGGCATCGGTGTTGTTGGGGGCTGCCTCAAACGCTTTTTGGTATGCATTGTATGCGCCCTGAATATTCCCTGCGTTGAGCAGATTTTGTGCCTGGTTGATAAGGTCTGCGACTTTTGTCATTGGATTTCGATGTTGTAGGAAAGTGGTGAGGATAGTGTGCTTTGGGATGAGACTATCTCAGTTGTTGGGGTGTGGCAACGTGCCGGGTTGCTCTGCTTTGCGGTAATGACGTTATCTGAGGTGAATGATAATGCACTGTCTGTTTGCCAACTTCTCCTGTACACCATAATGTCACTGCTACCCGGGCTAATAGCTAACATGCGAGTGTAACTCGAGTCTCCCCCGTACCTTGAGGGTAGAGACCTGCTGCCAGGATGCATGGGAGGGTTGTTACGTCACCTGGTATGAATAATCCCGTGGCATGACTTATGCTGTATTTATTAACGCTTCCTCCTACTGGAAAACAAGTCAATTTATTGTCGTTGACTTTTGGGGGAGGGAGGGGAAGAAGGTCATCAACCCAGCAAATGGGGCGGGTCGCTTTGCAATTTACAGCCTGTAAAACCCCATTAAGCACAACGCTAGTGTTAGCGGATTTGTTAGCAGTATAAGGTCTTCTGCTGCTTGCATGATCTGTTAATCTACACCTATCTGTTAAAGAACTCAGAGTAGCAGGAAATATAATGGCTAAAAATAAGTCGAAGAAACAGAAAAGTCTGGGGCGTTTGCCGGGTAGTACTGGTCGGGCGCTATCAAGTAAGAAAGTCGTAAAGATGATTAGCGATGCGGTGAAGTTGCAAAACTCGGGCGATCTGGGTGGTGCCGAGGCGCTTTATCAGCAGGTTTTACAGATTGACCCGCAAAATTTCGATGCCCTGAATATGCTTGGTGTAATCGCTACAAAGCTTGGCATGAATGATGTGGCGGTAGAGTTGACCACTGCCGCGATTCAGGTCAATCCTCTGGTCAGTTCTGCCTACGTCAACCGTGGCAACGCCTATAGGAATATGCGGGATTTTGAAAAGGCGTTAGAGGAGTACAATAATGCTCTGGAAATAGCCCCCAATGATTTTGATGCCAATAATAATGCCGGCTCGCTCTATGTCATTACCAAAGATTACCCTAATGCACTGACTCACCTGAAAAAGGCACTGCAGGTCAATCCAAATGCATCAGAGGTGCATACCAATCTTGGAGCAGCTTATTTGCTGCGTAATCGTCTTGATGAGGCGGCTAACCACCTTGAAACAGCACTGCAACTGAATCCCAGAGACCCGAATTCCTATTCTTCGCTGGCCAAGGTATTCCGTCAGCGCCTGATGACTGATGAGGCGCGACACTGTTATGAGGCCGGTATAGCGGTTAACAGCACGTCCCCTACCTTATATGAAGGTTTGGGTGCACTCTATCTTCAGTTGGGTGATAAAGAGGGGGCCGTAGAGAGTTATCGCCGGGTATTGGAGCTCACTCCCAATGCGGCGACAGCGCTGATGGGGCTGGTTACCGCCAAGGACGAGGGGCTCACCGATGAGATTATCGAGGAGTTTGCGAAGAAACTCGATGGTGATTTGCTTGATGAGCAGAATCAACGCGGCTATTGCTTTGCCCTGGGTAAATATTACGATTCACACAATCAGCCTGACAAGGCATTTGAGTATATCAAGCGTGGTAATGCCTTAAAGCAGGCCAAATATGACAGGGAGGGCACGGAAAGGTTTATTAACGCCCTGATCGACTATTTTGACGAGGACTTTTTCTCCTCGCATCAAGAGTATGGCTTGCCGACTAATAAACCGATGTTTATTGTTGGTATGCCGCGCTCCGGTACGACCCTGGTGGAGACCATTCTTTCCAGCCATCCTGACGTTTTTGGTGCTGGTGAGTCGGATGAGATTGGAAATTTAAGTGTAACGATGCCGTTGGTACTTGGCAGCGACAAGCCGTTTCCCTATTGCCTGGATGCCCTTTCGGCTCAGAAGAGACAGGCCTATGCCGGGATGTACATGCGCTATCTGGAGGGATTCGGGATCGAGGCAAAACATATCACCGAGAAATTGCCGAATAATTTCCTTTATCTTGGCTTTATTGCCTTACTCTTCCCCAATACCCGTATCGTCTATTGTAAGCGCAGCCCGATAAATATCGGGATCTCCAACTACTTCCAGGACTTCGCCGGTGAACTGTTGTGGAGCTATGATCTGGAGGACTTTGTTCACTTCTATAAACTCCATGAGCGCATCATGGAGCATTGGCGCAAGGTGTTACCGATTGAGATCTACGAGGTACAGTACGAAGAGCTGGTGGAAGAGCAGGAGCGCATTAGCCATGAGCTACTCGAATACTGCGGCTTGGACTGGAACGATGAGTGCCTGAATTTCCACAAGAGTAAACGGGTGGTGGCCACTGCTTCACTGGCGCAGGTTCGTCAACCGATCTATAAGAGTTCGGTGCAGCGCTGGAAAAAATATAAGTCACATATTGCCCCATTGCTGGAGGGATTTCCGGAATGGGCACGGTAATTGCTGGGTGTTATGGCGAGAGCCCATATACAGTAAATATCCGTAGTTTACCGGGGTGAGACGCCAAAACTTTGGCGGCGTCCCGAGCAAGAAGGAGAAATAGCCATGCCAATGGTCATTAACACCAATATTATGTCGCTTAATGCGCAACGAAACCTTAACAAGACGAATAGTGACCTTGCTACGGCACTACAGCGCCTTTCATCGGGATTGCGAGTCAACAGTGCCAAGGACGATGCGGCTGGTCTGGCCGTTGCAGAGACCCTCACCTCCAAGGTTCGCGGTAATGCCGTGGCTATTCGGAATGCCAATGATGGTATTTCCATTGGTCAGACGGCCGAGGGGGATTTAGGGCAGATCTCGGCAAATTTGCAACGTATGCGTGAAATCTCGGTGCAGGCGGCGAACGCCGGTGTTGACGGTAACCTGTTGCAGGATGAGGTCACACAGCTGCAGTCTGAGATCCAGCGTATTGTTGACTCCACCGAGTTTAATGGCACTTTCCTGTTGAATGCCGTGACCTCACTGACCTTCCAGATTGGATCAGACAATACTGCAACCCATCAGTTGACCGTTTCCACCACCAACCTTACCGGTCTGGGTACCTATGCGGCGGCTGATGTGACCTCGCAGGCTGCAGCACAGGCACTGATCACGACTATAGACGCTGATCTGACAACGGTGACTACCGCACGTGCGACCATGGGTGCGGTGCAAAATCGTTTTGAGGCGGTGATTTCCAACCTCTCCAACTATAATGAGAATCTGGATGCCGCGCGAAGTCGGATTATGGATGCCGACTTTGCGGCGGAGACGGCCGCCCTGTCGCGGGCGCAGATCCTGCAGCAGGCTGGGGTCAGTATGCTGGCGCAGGCGAACAACGTGCCACAGAATGTATTGAGTCTGTTGCAGTAGTCATTATTCAGGCTAGCTTTTTGAGAAATAAACACGGGTATCGCCCGTGTTTTTTTTCGCCTGAAGCGTGGGTGGTTGGAATTGTGTAATAAAATCAGTTGGTTAGTGTTGTGTCGATTAATCGTCATGAGTCATGATCTTTTCTCTAAAGTTTCTCCGCAGGGGGACGATAATTTATAGCGGAGGCGGTGAATATCTTTTCAGATATATCCGCTAAGAGTTAAAGACCATCGCCACGGCGGTGGACGATTAGGAGATACAATCATGCCAATGGTAATCAATACCAATACGATGTCACTGAACGCTCAGCGTAACCTGACCAAATCTAACAATGCTCTGGCTACTTCACTGCAGCGCCTCTCATCTGGCCTGCGTGTTAATAGCGCCAAAGACGATGCAGCCGGCCTTGCTATCTCCGAGACTTTGACCTCGAAGATCCGTGGTAATGCGGTTGCCATTCGCAACGCTAACGACGGTATCTCAATCGGTCAAACCGCTGAAGGTGCCATGGGTCAAATCTCCAGCAACCTGCAGCGCATGCGTGAAATTGCCGTTCAGGCTTCTAACGCCGGTGTTGACGGTACCCTGCTGCAGGATGAGGTGACTCAGCTGCAAGAGGAGATCACACGTATCGTTGACTCTACTGAGTTCAACGGCACCTTCCTGCTCAATACTGCCACCTCTCTGACCTTCCAGATTGGCTCGGATAATACCGCTACTCACCAGCTGGCTGTATCTACCACTAATCTGACCGGCATGACCACCTACTCAGCGGTAAGTGTTGCCTCTCAGGGTGCAGCCCAGGCGCTGATTACCTCTATCGATACTGATATCGCTACCGTAACCAGTGCTCGTGCCACCATGGGTGCGGTGCAGAATCGATTCGAGGCGGTGGTTTCCAACCTCTCAAATTACAACGAGAACCTCTCCGCTGCGAATAGCCGTATCATTGATGCCGACTTCGCCGCTGAGACAGCAGCACTGAGTCGGGCACAGATCTTGCAGCAAGCAGGTATCGGTATGCTCGCACAAGCCAATAGCGCACCGCAGAACGTACTTGGTCTCCTGCAGTAAGAGACTGAAAGCGGCCATTGGCTACCTCAGGCGGGTTCCGTTAAACTGGAATCCGCCTTTAATGGTAATTAGAGGACAGTAAGATGGAAGGTGCAGA
>JBFFJV010000141.1:0-6730 GCA_041555695.1 Thiohalomonadaceae bacterium
CATCGAGCACATATACCCTGGGAACGGGAATACCGGAGGCAATGGCCATTTCATCGACCACATTCAGCAGGCGGCGCTCAAGCCGCTCCGAACTGGATCGGCTCACCAGCCGCCCGCCCAGACTCTCTGCCACTTTCACCCCGCCACCGCTGGACAGCTGCATGACCTTGAACAGGCTGGAGAGAAGTATCACCGTGGAGACGCCCCCCGCAACGATAAGGAAGAGATCGGGTTGCCACAGTGCCAGCGGCTCGCCCATTGTGTGCGTGTCGGAGTACGCCACCATGCCGATCAGAACAAAGTAGAGCGTCAGAATAATCGCCCCCACAGCCAGCAGGAAGAGCACTACCAGCCAGCGGGTGTTGCGACGTGCCGAGTCCTGCTCGCCAAAGAAATCCACAAGAGCGACCTAGAAGGAGACCTTGACCGCCTGACGCGCCTCTTCATCCTCCAGCTCCAGCATTTGCGCCTCTTTAAAACCAAAATTATTGGCAACCAATACATCGGGGAAGGACTCGCGCTTGATGTTGTAGTGCATCACCGCGTCGTTATACTGCTGGCGGGCAAAGGCGATGCGGTTCTCGGTACTGCCCAGCTCTTCCTGCAGCTGCATCATGTTCTGGTTGGCCTTGAGGTCGGGGTAGGCCTCGGCCAGGGCGAAGAACTTGCCCATCGCCGAACCGAGCACCGCCTCGGCACCGGCCAGGTCGCGAATTGCCGCCCCATCCACGGGATTCGACTCGGCATGTTTGGCGGCACTCTGCGCCGCGTTGCGCGCCGTAATCACCGCCTCCAGCGTCTCGCGTTCGTGCTTCATGTAGCCCTTGGCGGTCTCCACCAGATTGGGGATCAGGTCGTAGCGGCGTTGCAGCTGTACATCGATTTGCGCAAAGCCGTTTTCAATACGGTTACGAAGCGCCACCAGACCGTTATAGATAACAATCAGGTAAATAACGATAACGGCGACCACAGCTAAAGCAATCCATCCACCAGACATAAGCTACTCCTTTTGACCTAATCAATTTATTCCTCTGAGCTTAACCTACTCAGCACTAATGGCAAAGCGCGCCCCTCTGGTGGAGCACATTGAACCACCACATGGGCTCTGCTAGTATGTTTAACGTCACTCAACAAAGCTATCTCTGGAGGGTATTCATGATTGTCGCAAACACCTTCCGGGCAGTAAGCGCATAACGCTTAATCAATTTTCTGCCCGGTTTCACAACCGGGGCACACCATAGCCCCTGATGAATAATTCGACTAGACGCTACCATTGCGTCAGGGGTCTCTATGACAATTCAATACTCACTGTCCCAACTCGGATGGAAAGCCTCGTTTCAGCAACAACTGACACTTGATGAGCTGGAACGGTTCACCATTGCTCGCATATTCGTTCAGCAGCGATCACAACTCATCGCCTACTCGGCGTCGGGAAGCCACACGGTCACCATTCGCCCTGAAATGCCGCCGCTCACCGTGGGTGACTGGATTCTGCTCAATGACTCAGGGGCATTTCACCGTGCTCTGGAGCGCGTATCCCTCTTTTCACGCAAGGCGGCAGGCAGCAAAGTGTCACGGCAACTGATTGCTGCCAATGTTGACACCCTCTTTATCGTCTCATCACTCAACCAGGACTTTAGCCTCAACCGCATTGAGCGTTATTTGGCGATGGCCAACGAGGCCGGGGTTGAACCGCTAGTGGTGCTGACAAAGGCCGACACCTGTGATGACACACAGGGTTATCTGCAACAGGTTCAGGCCCTTGACCCACTGCTAATGGTGCTGGCGATAAACGCGTTAGATATCGACAGTGTGAATACACTGGCTCCATGGTGCGGCCCGGGCAACACGGTCGCCCTACTCGGCTCATCGGGTGTCGGAAAATCAACACTCATCAACACACTGTCGGGCACACTGGTGCAGGATACCGCCGCCATTCGTGAAGATGACAGCAAGGGACGACACACCACCACCGGTCGCTCACTTCACTTACTGCCCGGTGGCGGTCTATTGCTCGATACACCCGGGATGCGTGAGTTACAACTGACGGATTGTGAACAGGGGATCGAAGAGACCTTTTCCGATATCAGTCAGCTTGCCGCAAAGTGTCATTTTTCAAACTGCCAACACCAGAGCGAACCGGGGTGTGCCGTACAACAGGCGATAGCAGAGGGGGAACTGGATGAGCGCAGGCTGACAAACTTCCTCAAACTGATGCGTGAGCAGGCCTTTAACAGCGCCACTCTGGCAGAGAAGAGGGAGAGCGATCGAAACTTTGGGCGCCACATCCGTTCAGTACAGGCGGAATTACGGAAACAAAAAAAGTACTCATAGCACAATACCGTTCAGTTAAGAGAACGGTGTCATCACGAAAGAGTGAAACGACCGCGTCGATCTCGATTTCGAGCCTCTACTAAGGAAAACCGAGATTGCTTCGCTATCGCTCGCAACGACATTCTCTTAACTGAGCGGATTGGCTCATAGCAGCCCTTTTCTTGTGAGTTAATAACCGATGACTATTTTTTCAGGTTGGCAAAGGCGGCAGCCATAGCCCCGCCCATCGCGGGCTGGCTATCGTTACGTGATTGCTGCTGACGCTGGCCCTGCCCTCTGCCTTTATTGGCCGGACGGCGCTCTCGCTTTTCACCTTGCTCCTGGTTACGCGGGTCATCACTCATTCGCATAGAGAGTCCCACCCGCTTGCGCTGCACATCGACCTCCATCACCTTCACTTTCACCACATCACCGGCCTTAACGACTTCACGCGGGTCTTTAATGAACTTCTCCGACATCGCCGAGATGTGGACCAGGCCATCCTGGTGTACGCCGATATCGACAAAGGCACCGAAGTTGGTAACGTTGGTGACCACCCCTTCGAGGATCATCCCATCGACCAGATCCTTGAGCTGCTCGACGCCCTCTTTAAACTCGGCGGTCTTGAACTCGGGGCGCGGGTCGCGGCCCGGCTTATCGAGTTCTTTAATAATGTCCTTCACTGTCGGCTCACCGAACTGCTCATCGGTAAAGTCATTGGCGGCAAGGCTGTTGAGGAATTTTGTATCACCGATAAGTGCCCCCATCTCACGACCACTCTTTTCAAGAATGCGCTCCACAACAGGGTAGGCCTCAGGGTGTACTGAGGAGGCATCCAGTGGATTGTCGCCGCTCATAATGCGCAGGAAGCCGGCGCACTGCTCGAAGGCCTTCTCGCCCAGACGCGACACCTTCAAGATCTCTTTGCGGTTCTTAAAGGCGCCATGCTCATCGCGATAGGCGACCATATTGGTCGCCAGGGTGGGGGTCAGCCCGGCAACCCGGGTCAACAGCGGAGCCGAGGCGGTGTTGATATCGACACCGACGGCGTTAACGCAATCCTCTACCACCGCGTCGAGCTGACGGGCCAGTTTGGTCTGCGACACATCATGCTGGTACTGACCGACACCGATCGCCTTGGGCTCGATCTTTACCAGCTCGGCAAGCGGGTCCTGCAGGCGGCGGGCGATAGAGACGGCACCGCGGATCGAGACGTCGAGATCGGGGAACTCCTTAGCGGCAAACTCCGAGGCGGAGTAGACCGAGGCCCCCGCCTCGCTCACCATAATCTTGGTAAGCTTTAACTCGGGATGGCGCTTCATCAAATCGCCCGCCAGTTTGTCGGTCTCACGTGAGCCGGTACCGTTACCAATGCTCACCAGATCGGCATTGTGTTTGGCCGCCAGCGCCGCCAGGGTGGCGATGGATTGATCCCACTGATTCTTCGGTACGTGCGGATAGATGGTGTCATAGTCCACCAGCTTGCCGGTAGCATCGACCACCGCCACCTTGACCCCGGTGCGCAGCCCCGGGTCGAGGCCGATGGTGGCACGGGGACCGGCGGGGGCAGCCAGCAGCAGATCCTGCATATTCTGCGCGAAGACCTTAATCGCCTCCTCCTCTGCCGCCTCTCGCAGACGGGACTTCAGGTCGGTATCCAGGTGGGTGAAGATCTTCACCTTCCAGGCCCAGCGCACCACCTCTTTGAGCCAGCGATCGGCGGCACGTCCCTCATCACGCACCCCCATCTGCGCGGCGATCATGCGCTCGGCCACACCGGCCTCACCGACCTTCAGCTGCGCATCCTCGGGCAGCGAGAGCTCCATGTTGAGCACCCCCTCCTTGCGACCACGAAATAGCGCCAGGGCGCGGTGTGAGGGAATGGTCTTAACGGTCTCGGAAAAATCGAAGTAGTCGGTAAACTTCTCTCCCTCCTGCTCCTTGCCAGCCACCACCGTGGAGGCGAGTACGCCGTGCTCCCACAGGTAGTCACGCAGTTTGCCCACCAGCTCGGCATGCTCGGCAAACTCCTCCATCAGGATCTGCTTGGCGCCATCCAGCGCAGCGCTGGCATCGGCCACCTCCTTGTCCTTGTCGATATACTTTTCCGCCTCGGTCTCGGGGGTCAGTGTGGGGTCTTCCAGCAGCGCATGGGCCAGTGGCTCCAGTCCGGCCTCACGGGCGATCTGCGCCTTGGTGCGACGCTTCTGCTTATAGGGAAGATAGAGGTCCTCCAGACGGGTCTTGGACTCCGCCTCCAGGATCGCCTTTTTCAACTCCGGGGTCATCTTCCCCTGCTCGTCGATCGACTTAATCACCGCCAGGCGACGCTCATCGAGCTCACGCAGGTAGATCAGCCGTTCGTCCAGGGTACGCAGCTGGGTATCATCCAGGCCACCGGTCACCTCTTTGCGGTAGCGAGAGATGAAGGGAACGGTAGAACCCTCATCGAGCAGGCCAATGGCGGCCTCTACCTGCTTGAGATTGACGTTAAGTTCACCGGCGATGCGCTGGGCGATGGACATGGTTGACCCCTGAGTCGATTGCGGAAAGTTCGCGATGTTAGCAGAGCCACGGGGTAGACGTAATCTTGACAAAATGACCATTTACTCAATTATTCCGGCCCCCCGGCTATTGAATCCATCATGACGGTAAAACCAAGAAAATAGCTATGATTAAATGCAAACATCTATAAAACAGATTTACCGCATTTAAACCATCACGGCATTGGTAAAATTGTTACAGCTCTGTAAACTGTGACCCGCCTCACAAAATAATCACATAAAGAGTACAGGATTTTATGCGCAAACTATTACTTGGCGCGAAGTGGATTGCACTGGAGCAAAGCCACTCTGAAATAGAACTAGCCGATATTCAGGCCTCCCTCAGCTCACTTGAAGCTGCCGATAGTGAGACACAACAGCAGTACGAAACCCTCTGTAAGGCGCTGGAAATGGCCGCGGATCACGTCAAGAGTGAACGCTTCAGCGAAGAGGATCTGGAAAAGGTCGCAGCGCAGGAGCGGCTTCCCTACTCCCGTGAAGTTCTCGACTTTATCAACACGATGAAGGCCAAAGGGCTGGATCTGGGCTCACAGATCACCGAAATCTACCAGGACATGGCGCAGCGCAAGGGTTCATATCATGCACTGATCTCGGATGTGGCCGAAATGAAGGCGCTGTTGGCCTCGAAGATTTTCGATCAGGAGGACGCAGTCGAAGAGGTGAGCGATGCGGTGATGCGTATGGCCTGGAGCGACAAGGCCAACCGTCCGAGCGCCATCTTCTTCTTCCTCGGCCCACCAGCCACCGGCAAGACCTATATGGCCGAGCTGCTCGGTCAGGGCCTGCAGGGCTACAGCTTCAAAAGCTTCGATATGACCCAGTACACCTCCGAGCAGGAGGGCTTTGCCCTGGTCGGCCTGCGTAAGGGTTTCGACAGTGCCGGTGAGGGGCTGCTGACCGGCTTCGTAAAGAAAAACCCCAGGTCAGTCATCGTCTTCGATGAGCTGGAAAAATCCCACACCAAGGTACAGACCTCGCTACTGCGCATGCTTTCCGCCGGCTACCTGCGTGATGAGTTTACGCAGGAGGATATCGACTGCAGGCAGACCATCGTCGTCTTCACCTCTAATCTGGGAAGCAGTCTTTACAGTAACCGCACCTTTGCCGAACAGACCCGCAGCAATCCGCACCAGGCACGCGAATCACTGATGGAGGTGATACGCCGCGAGCGCAAAGTCGAGAGGGGTCATGAGGTCGGGGCTATTCCGCCTGAAATGCTCTCTCGCCTGTCGCAGGGCGGCATCGTCCTGTTCAACAAGCTGACCATGAATGGCCTGTCCAACATCGCCTCAGCGCAGCTACTCTCCGAGCGCACCGCCTTTCAGCGCAAGCTGGGTATTGCCGTGGGTTTTGGCGAGATGGAGCACCTCGTCAAACTACTGGTACTGGGCTTTGCACCCGATTTCGATACCCGCGCCATCAAGTCCCGCCTGACCAGCTTTGTCTACGACCCGGTTACCGATTACCTGCAACACCACCCCGAAGCTACAGTCGAAAAGGTCGTGGTGGTACTGGATGATGAAACCCGGGAGTTCGTGCTGGCCCAGGAGATGGAGTCACTGACCCAGCAGCTGGCAATCAAACATCAGCGTATCTATTTCGATACCAGTGTCAGCCTGCGGGAAAATCGCCTGATCGTGACATTCTCCGCGGCCCGTATCGAAAAGCTGGCCAAGGGTGAAGACTTTGGTGATGCCTCAGGGGTGCAGGTTAATCTGCCCTCAGAGTCGTTTAGCGACATTGCCGGCCATGACAAGATCAAACAGCGGCTGAACGAAATCGTCAACCTGGTAAAGAACAGCCAGCAGCTTGAAGAACTCGGTGTAAAGCCCCCCAAGGGGATGCTGCTGTAC
>JBFFJV010000142.1:0-6724 GCA_041555695.1 Thiohalomonadaceae bacterium
CGATTACCCCTGCATCATCAAGCCGGTGATGTCCTCCTCAGGCAAGGGGCAGTCCACCCTCAAGGGTCCGCAGGATCTCGATAGCGCCTGGGAGTACGCCAAATCGGGCAGCCGTGTCGATCAGGGGCGGGTGATTGTGGAGCAGATGGTCGACTTTGAGTATGAGATCACCCTGCTCACGGTACGCGCACTGGACGAAAACGGCGAAGTGACCACCCACTTCTGCGACCCCATCGGCCACCGCCAGGAGAATGGCGACTATGTGGAAAGCTGGCAGCCGCAGCCGATGAGCGAAACCGCCCTGACACGCTCACGTGACATCGCACAAAAGGTCACCGGTAGCCTGGGCGGACTGGGACTGTTTGGGGTCGAGCTTTTCATTAAGGGCGATGAGGTCTGGTTCAGCGAGGTCTCACCGCGCCCCCATGACACCGGCATGGTGACCATGGCAACCCAGTGGCAGAACGAGTTTGAGCTACACGCCCGTGCCATCCTCGGCCTGCCGGTCTCCACCGTGTTACGCAATGCGGGGGCCAGTGCCGTGATTTACGGCGCTATGGAGGAGCAGGGGATTGCCTATGAAGGTGTGGATGAGGCGATGCGGGTACCCGACACCGAGCTACGCCTGTTCGGTAAGCCCGAATCCTTCACGCGACGACGCATGGGAGTGGCACTGGCCTACGGTGAGGATATCGAAGAGTGTCGTGAGCGGGCGAAGCTGTCAGCGGCGAAGGTGAAACCGGTCAAGGGATAAAAAAAGGCGGGGGGGGAGAGCCCGCCACAGGAGTAGAAATCAAGCCTGCTTTTGCTTACGGGCGGTGTTGCGATGGCCACTGCGGGTAAAGTGCTTGAGCATACGTACCAGAGAACTCTCGCCACCGACCTCAGCACCGGGGTTCTTTGAGCTCAAGCGGGTGTCACGGATGTCACACAGGGCACCTGCCTGGTAGAACTTGTCGGCCAGACGCTCGGCCTCGGCGGTGGTGGCGTAATGCTTGAGGACGACCTCACCACGATCAAATAATTTATCCGCCTTGGCATCGCTAATGCCTGTTGAGAGTACGAGATTACTCTTCACCGTATCGACATCCACACCGAGGACAATCTCCCCGGAAAAGATCACTACGTATGGCTTATTCATCTCGTTCTCCCCATCTGGCCAGACCAGATTAACTTTGGCTTGAGACTAATCATGGCTCGTCGAGGCCGTTTTTTCTGTGACAGAGTGTTCAAAATTCCACCGGGTGCAGTCAGATATTATAAATTGTGATGCCTTTCACAAAGTATCTAACACCCTTCATCACAAGGGCACATCCTTCACAAAATCAACAACATAGATCACCCAATGGCTGACATCCGCTCCATCAGGTAGCACAGGCAATCCTGGCGAATCACCTCTTCATTCAGCGTCAGCATCGAGGGCATCACCGGTAAGCGCGTCTTCAGGCTGCCATTATCGTTAACAAAAAAGCGCTCTGCTACATCCTCCCCAGCCTCATCCCAGGCCTCCAGTCGCGCAGTCTCGCTATTAAGCTGTGCCAGCAGCGTGCCACCGGGCAGCTCGCGAAAATTCAGGTGGTCGAGATCGGAGGTGAAGAGCAGCTCCCTCTCTTCCGGCTCAAAGCCAAAGCTGACCGACTCGGGAACCTTGACCGTGGCCACCGTATGGAACAGGTCATAGTCGTGTGGTGATACAGGGTGCTCTGGGAAGTGATCCAGATGCAACGCCGCCTCTACAAACTCCAGCGCATGCTCGGTGGAGTGGCGCTGCCCTACCTTGCCGCACTCCACCGTTACCGCCGGGCAGAGTTCGCTAAACGCCATCGACTGCACCCCATCAGGCTTGATGAAATAGACCACGGTCCGGCTGAACAGAGTGGCCAGATGCAAAAAATGGTGATCCCGTACGTTGATACAGGCGTAGTGGGGATTCAGGCCGGTATTGTTGTGGATATCGATACTGGCAAAGACCTGACGCTGGCGCATCGTCTCGATGATCTGCTGCCCCATCAGATGCTCCGCATCACCATCCCCCTTCCAGATACGGTTGTAGTCGTGCTGGCCATCACGGCGTCGTACCCCCTCTTTGGCCGCACTCACGTTTCCAATAAAGAGCGAAAGGGCACGCGGCAGTTCAACGCTCTGGTACTTGCCAAGCAGCTGACGCATTGCCTCCCAACCGGTGTCTTCATTGCCATGCAGCAACACCGAGACGAACAGCGGCTCGGGGTTACGACCCGGCAGGTGGATCAGGGTCGGCCCGTCCAGATGCTGATGCAGCTTCGTCGCTGGCAACTCCAGCAGGCCATCGGGTATCGCAGTTAACTCTGTCAGCATCTCTTTCTCTTTAAACTTTAAATAGTCCAGCGGTGCACCGGCTGGCCACTGTCCTGGCGCTCGCGGTACGCGGCAACCAGCCCCGCCATATCCTCACCATGGCTATCCAGCCACCCCAGTTGCCAGGCCGAACCGGTCTGCCCGCTCTTCAGGCGCGCCTCAATGACGCCAAGGTAAAGCTCAATATCATTCTCACTACACCCCTGTCGCTGTAGCCCCTCACGGGCCAGCGGTAACAGACTCTGTACTAGCTCAGACATGCGCCCGTGTGCCCCCTCTAGCCAGTCGACCGGTGCCGTCAGCCCCTGGCGTGCTGCCTGATAGAAATTGTCACGGGCCGTCGCAAAATCAAGTTGCTGCTCCGGCGGCTCATCACGTTCTGCCAGACTGTGTACCAGGCCGAAAAAGAAGGCGCTGTTGGCAATGGTATCGAGTACTGTCGGGCCGGCGGGGATCACCCGGTGCTCGATACGCAGGTGCGGCGTGCCATCCGCATCGAAACCGATAAGCGGACGATTCCAGCGCCAGATAGTGCCGTTGTGCAACCGCAGGTGATTCAACTGTGCCACCTCCCCGCCCAGCTCCACCGGTAGCAACAACGGGAAGTGATCGCGGTTCTCAGCGAAGACCTCCATCAGCGAGTGACGCGCATAGCCGGTACCAAAGGAGACCCGCTTCATCGGGCCGGAGGCCGCCCCGGCGATACCGCCCACGGCCACCGCCTGCTCGAATAGCGGGATACGCGTCTCCTGCCATAACCGTTTTCCAAACAGCAGCGGTGAGTTGGCGCTAAGTGCCACCATCGGTGCCGAGAGGATCTGCATCGCGTTGTAGTAGCGCACCGCACGCTGCTGGTCGACCTGCAGGTGGATCTGGAAGGAGGTGGTCGCCGCCTCCAGCATCACATCATTATGCTCGGTACGCAGATGTTGCAGCCCCTGAATATCGAGTTGCAACGGCTTACCCTGACGTAACCTGAGTACCTGCTCATTCAGGGCACGGTAACGCTCCATGTCCGACATGTGCTTGAGGCTCAGCATCTCATCACGCACCGTCGGCAGAGTCCCCACCATCACCAGATCGGCATCCAGCCGCTGTGCCACACTACGGCAGTAATCCCAGTTACCCTGCAACTCACGCTGCATTCGAGACAGGGCATCCCCCTCCACCTGCAGCGGCGTGGAGTTGAGTTCAACATTAAACTGCGACAACTCGGGACTAAACAGCGCCTCATCCCCCAGCATGGCCAGGTACTGATTGTTAATCGGTGCATGGCACCCCGCCGCGTCCACCAGCCACGCCTCCAGCTCAAAGCCGCCACTGCCATGACGAGAGGACAGCGCCTGCTCATCGAACAGCTGCTCTAGCAGCGCGCTCTCCTCCTTAAGGCGCCGCTCATAACGCTCAAAGTCCTCCTTGTGGAAGTGACTGGCATTGATCTCCTGCCCCATCAGCCCTCTCCCTCTTCACGCAGCATCTGATCGAGCTGTTGCAGCCGCTCAGGGGTGCCGATATCGAACCACTGGCCCTCAAAACGCTCACCACTCACCCGCCCCTCAGCCATCGCCTGGCGCAACAGTGGTGCCAGCGGAAAGGCCCCTGCTTTGCAGCCATTAAAAAAGGAGGGGTGGTAGAGCCCGATGCCGGAGAAGGTAAACCGCTCCCCGCCCCCCTCATCATGGACCTCACCATTGCGCAGCAGAAAATCACCCTCCGGGTGTTGCGGTGGATTGGGCACCAGCACTAAATGCGCCCCGCAGGTATCCCTGCCGTGCAGACGAGCGAAGGGGTAGTCGCACCACACATCCCCATTCACTACCACGAATGGTGCATCACCCAGCATCGGCAGGGCACGAAAGATTCCTCCACCGGTCTCCAGGGCACCGCTTTCAGGTGAGTAGTGAATCCTCACTCCGTAACGCTCCCCATTGCCCAGAACCTGCTCGATCTGCTCGCCCAGGTGGGCATGATTAATCACCACTTCGTTAAAACCGGCCTCGGCCAGTGCCTCCAGGTGGTACTCAATGAGGCGCTTATCGCCGGCCATTAACAGCGGCTTCGGGGTGTGATCGGTGAGCGGTCGCATGCGCTCACCCCACCCCGCTGCCAGAATCATTGCCCTCACCCGTTTATCCCCCCGCTTGCACAGATATCAAAGAACACTTCATTAACCACAATATACCAAGTAGTATTTACACATAATAACTGCTGCAAACGTGACTCCCTTCACAGCCGCACAGAAAAATAACGGTACAGTTAACGGGTGAGATTATCACAGAGGTCACTCCCAGATGTCGCTTAACAATACCGCTATCGACTACTTGATGCAGCGTGGAATTGCATACCAGCTGATCAGGCAAAATTACGATAGCAAACAACCGTTCATCGTAAGGGAGTACGGTATGAATCCATCGCTCATCGCCCAGGCCCAACTGATGCAGGACGAGCAGGGCTTGATGCTGGTGGTTTATCCGCGCAATCATCATCTCAACAGCCATAAACTCCAACAGCTTCTGCACCGGCACATGCAACCGGCCGATACGCTGATCACCCAGCAACTGTTCCACTGCGACGATGTCACGGCAATCGCACCACTTCCCCTCACCACTGGGCTCAGGGCCGTCGTCGACCAGCAACTGACGCAGCAGGAACGTGTCTGTTTCGAGGTCAATAACAGCAATCTACTCGCCTGCATCCCTACCCGTGCCTTCATGCGGTTGCACCACGGCTCACAGTGGGCCGAGATCAGTGATCATACCGCAGAGAAAGTGGCTACCGAGGAGACGGAAAGCCACACCGAGACAACGGCAAACGTCGGCACCCTGCAACAGCGCCTGCTGGCACTACGCACACTGCCTCCGGTCAACGACCTTACCCGTGCACTGCTCGATGTCTACCGCAACCCCCGTGCCACGGTCGCTGACCTGGCCCGGGTAATAGAAAGCGATGCCAGCCTTAGCGCGCAAACACTGCGCCATGCCCGCTCACCCTATTACGCCTACGGTGGTAAAATCACATCGGTAGCGGATGCCATTATCAAGGTGCTCGGCTTCGACACTGTACTCACCACATCGCTTGCCATTGCCAGCCGTGACAGCCTGCAGATCCCTCGAGAGGGGCGTATCGGCAAAGAGACGTTGTGCCGCCATAGCCTCTATAGTGCCATGCTCGCGAAATCACTCTGCCGCTACATCCCAAAAGAGCGCGGTGTACACCCCGGCATGGCCTACATGGCAGCACTGATGCAAAACATAGGCTTTTTGCTACTCAGCCATCTGCTCCGGCCTGACTACGAGCTACTGAGTCAGGCGATCAAAGCCGAACCCAACGCCCCGCTACTTGCGCTGGAGGATAGAACACTGGGAATAAACCACACCCAGATAGGCGCCTGGCTAATGCGCAGCTGGAACATGCCAGCAGAGCTCACCGTTGTCCTGCGCGAACACCACAATGTGATCTATCGCGGAGAGCATGCCGCCTATGTCCAACTCATCGCCCTTAGCAACACCCTGCTAAAGCAACATAAAATAGGTGATGCCACCAACGACCAACCGCTGGAGATGCTGCTCAAGGCACTCGAAATCCCCCGTGACAAGGCGTTCGCTGCCCTCGAGACCCTGCTTGCACAGCGTGGTGAACTCAACCACCTCGCCGCCAATTTTAACGGCTAAGCTTCAAGCCTTTAAAACAGGCCGCATAGCACCCATTTGACTTGCTATGGGGCGAACGCTACCGTTCGCCCACGCAAACACAACTGATTTGAGGTACCCCCATGAGCGACTCCCACAGCGACGATATGGATTTAAGCAGCGGCATCGCCGCCTTTGAAGGCAAACACTTCGGCACCGCGATGCAGCTACTCTCCCCCCTGGCAGAGCAGGGTAATGTCGAGGCGCAATACCGTGTCGCCATCATGCAGCAGGGTGGCCTTATCGGCACCCCCAACATGAGTGAAGCGGTCAGATACATGAGTGCTGCTGCCGAAGCAGGCCACGGCCTGGCACAGCATGGATACGCCGTGATGTTCCTCGAAGGCGAAGGGGTGGAGAAAGATGCCCAACAGGCCATCGAGTGGTTCGAAAAGGCGGCCACTCAAGGCCTGCAAGGCTCCCTCACCACCCTTGGCATGATGTACCAGGACGGCTACGGCGTGGAGAAAGATGAAGAGAAGGCCAGGGCCTATTACAAGCAGGCCGGCTTCGATATGTAACGTATCGGGCATCAACATAAAAAAGGGCGACTATTCAGTCGCCCTTTTTTGCTGGCCATATGAAATTATGGCCTCGGCAGCAATTCACAAGCACAACTACCTATAACTATCAAAGAGATAACTCCCATCTGAAAGCCGACACCACTAATACTGAGTTAACACCGTCTCAGCAGACAG
>JBFFJV010000143.1:0-6664 GCA_041555695.1 Thiohalomonadaceae bacterium
ATGCAATCCAGCTCAGGTCATTGCGGTTGATTTGTCCCCGGCACAGATTGCCTGCATTGAACTGAAAAAAGCCGCATATCTGCACCTGAGTCATCAGCAACTGCTGGAGCTGATTGGAACGACACCTTCAACACAGCAGCTTACCCTCTATCAAACACTGCGAATGGAACTTCCCGGGTGGGTACGCGACTACTGGGATAGCCGTCACAGCGCCATTACAAAGGGTATTGGCAGTGCCGGGAAATTCGAATCGTACTTTGCATTATTTCGCCGCTATGTCCTGCCACTGATCCATTCGCAAAAGACACTGGCAGCACTCTTCGAGCCGAAAAGCATCAGTGCTCAGCGCTCATTCTACGAGGAGAGGTGGGATAACTGGCGCTGGCGAATCCTGTTCAAACTGTTCTTTTCCAAACACCTGATGGGCAGACTGGGGCGTGACCCCAGCTTTTTCCAGTTTGTGGAAGGTGCTGTTTCCAAGCGAATCCTGATGCAGGCAAGACATGCCATGTCAGAACTTAGTCCGGCGCAGAATCCCTATCTCCAGTGGATTGCCTTTGGCCACTATGTTACCGCCTTACCCCATGCACTGCGCGTCGAGAATTTTTCGACCATACGTGACAACCTGGGGTGCTTACAGATACGTCAGGGGCCCATTGAGCGAGTGCTTTCCGAGCTGGACGATCACAGCATCGACCGCTTCAATATGTCGGATATTTTCGAATACCTCTCCGTGGCGGCGAGTGATGAGGTATTCAGGCAAATCGCCCGTACCGGTCGCCAGGGCGGGAGGATGATTTACTGGAACATGCTGGCACAACGTCATTCCCCGTCGGCCCTTGAGGCGCAGTTCAAGCACCTGGATGAACTGAGTCAACGCCTGCACAAAAAGGCGAAGACATGCTTCTACAGCGCCTTTTACGTGGAAGAGCTGCTGTGACACTGAGTGATTACATCAATCACTGGCTGCTGGTGGGGGCACTCACACTCAGCACAATTGTTCTGATCGCCGCATTGCGGTTCTACCAGCTACACGCCGCCCCTGCACCAGAGATGATACGCAAACTCTTTCATCTCGCCGGAGGTGTGTTGGGGCTCTCGCTAGTCTGGCTATTTGACACGATACTGCCCGTCGTAGTGCTCGGTCTAAGCATTACCGGGATTTTTTTCAGCCTGAGGGTGTCGGAGCATTTGCGTGAGGGGCCCGGTCAGGTCCTGTATGGTGTGCATCGCGACAGCATCGGTGAGTTCTGCTTCATTATCAGTATCGCTCTGCTATTCTGGCTGGCGGACGGCAACAGGCTACTCTACACCATCCCACTTCTGGTTTTGGCAGTCGCGGACACATTTTCAGCGCTAATCGGCTCCGAATATGCCAAAGGGTATATGGTTGGATGGAAATGCAACAAGACACCTGAGGGTTCTGTCGCCTTTTTCCTTTTCGCCTTTTTCTGCACCCATGTTCCGATCCTGCTTTGGGCAGATCTGCCGCCAGAGGAGAGCCTGCTGATTGCCATCAATATCAGCGTGATGCTGATGATGGCCGAAGCTGCTTCCTGGTGGGGGCTGGATAACATTATTATTCCGCTTACCGCTTTTTTCCTGTTGCGTGCCTTTATCCAGATGGACGCGATAGAACTTTCATTGCACCTGGTGTTTTTGCTGGCCCTTTCGCTGTTTATAAGGTTTTGGCGCAACCGCACGACCCTTGCCGACGATGCACTGCTTGGAGCCGCGCTGATGGGCTACCTCATATGGGCCTTCGTTGACTGGCTGTGGTTTATTCCGGCTTTCGCGCTACTGGTGCTTTATGATCTCTTGTCCGAACCGTCGCCGCTACGTGGTCGCCGGGTGTTCAAATTCCCGGTCATCCTTGCAAACTCCTGTGCCGGATTTATGTGGCTCGGCTTTTACAAGGTCAGCGATCAGCCCCTGTTATTTTATCCCTATGCCGCCGCCTTTGCGGCAAACCTGGCTATCATCGCACTGGTCAGGTATCTGCATACCCATCCGGAGAAAAATGCAGCCACCACAATCGCGTTGTGTTCAGGGAAATCCCTGGCGTTGCTAGTCCCGTCTATCGTCCTGTTTTCAGGCCTGACCACGCGTTCACTTGTCGCACTGTTATTCGGTATATTCAGCGTCATTGGCACCCTCGCCCTCTTCTATCACTACCAGCCCAGAATCACCTCTTACCCAATAAACACTCGACGCTGGATTCGCCAGGCGTTTATAACCACCCTCGCCTCGTTCATTGCCGCGTTCCCGTATATTCTCTTTCTGTCAGGCGAATAGAATATGATTGATATTCAGATACAAACACTGAAAGAGACCGATCTTACGCGTTTCTGTGCATTAACAGGTTCATACCCCTTACAACCAGAGCAGATCCTACTGCACTCCCCTGACCGATTAGTCAGCATAAATGATTCAGGGAAACTTCTGGCGCGGGCCTCACTATGGTGGAGAGAGACTGCCACTTATCGAGAAAAGCGTCTCGGATATATAGGGCACTTCGCCGTAAAACATGATCATGGTGCTGCAGCTATCGCCTTGTTGCGCGCCTGTGAAGAACAGCTTTCTTCACAGAAGTGTGGCATGGCCGTCGGCCCTATCGACGGTAGCACCTGGAGGCATTATCGACTACTTACCGAGCGTGGTGGTGATCCAGCCTTTTTCCTGGAGCCTGATAACCCGGATGCCTGGCCACATTATTTCGAGTCATCAGGTTTTACACCCATTGCACACTATTACTCTTCTATAAATGATGATATCCATCGATTCGAATATCCAACCGTAAGAGAGACAGAATTAACCCAACAGGGCATAACGCTGCAACCGATAGATACTCACAACCTTGATCAGGAAATGAGAACTATCTACACCATGTCATGTGAGGCATTTGCCAGTAATTTTTTATACACACCCATCAGTGAGAGTGAATTCCTCTACAACTATCAGCAGTTACTCTCGCTGCTTGACTACAACCTCATTCACATTGCCAGACACCATAATCACCCAATTGGATTTTGTTTTTGTCTACCAGACATCAAACAGAGGGAGCGGGGTAAACAGCTCGACACAATGATTATAAAAACCATTGCGGTCATCCCTGACTACCAGGGAATGGGGGTCGGCAGTCTACTTATAGGCAAATCATTAGATACGGCGAAGCGATGGGGACTTAGTCGTGCGATACATGCCATGATGCATGAAGATAACCGTTCACGACTGATAAACCGCACACAGATGCGTGATTTTCGTCAATACACCCTGTATGGAAAGGTGTTATGAACCTCATCCATCTATTCGATGATGTGACTCGGCGCTTGCCTGATCAGGCCGCGCTGATCGAGGGGCTACCCGGCAAGGGACGCCAGACCACATTTATTGAGCTGTATAACGACTCGTGCCATCTGGCGGCACTATTCAACAGTCACGGACTTAAACCCGGTCACCATTTATTGATCGCACTTCCAATGTCGAGCACCCTGTATACCGTGATCGCAGCGGCTTTTCGATGCGGACTGATCCCGGTCTTCATCGATCCCAGCCGGGGCGCAGCCTTTGTGCGACAAGTGTTAAGTAGGCTTACAATCCATGCTCTGGTGGCTAGCCACAAGGCGATGTGGCTCTGTCTCATCTACTCATCACTTAGTAACGTAAGGTATAAATTTGTTGATGGCTACTTTCCTGGAACAGTGAATCTAAAAAGTGCAAAGTATCTTTCCCCTATCACAAGTGTGGTTGAATGTACGGAGGACACGCCTGCTCTGATTACATTTACAAGTGGTAGTACCGGTATGCCAAAAGGGGTTATTCGAAGCCATGGCAATCTGCTGCATTCTAACCATATGCTCTCAGCCATGTTTGAAATGGCGCCGGCCACGATTCATCTGGCCTGCATGCCCATTATGGTGCTAAGCAACCTGACAAACGGCATTGGCAGCCTGCTGCCGGCTGTCCCTCTGTCGGGTCTCGATGGTTGTGCTCAACGAAAGCTTATAAGGCAGATCGAGGAATGGCGCCCTGTCAGTACTGTCATTACCCCTGGCCTGCTGTCACTTCTCACTTCAACGGCGTCTCAGAATATACTGAGCAGCTTCACTACCATTATCATTGGTGGGGCGCCGCTAATGCCAAGTGATCTTGAAAAAGTCCACAGCCTGGCGCCCAATGCCACGATTAAAGTACTGTATGGCTCAACCGAGGCAGAGCCGATTGCCTCGATATCATTTCAGGAAATCACTAAGGAAGATATAGCACGAATGAATACAGGGTATGGGTTGCTGGTAGGCCATCCGGGGGACGGGGTGGCACTGCGCATCATTCATCAACAGCCTCCGAACTATCCAGTTCGCATAACGCAAAATGAGTTTGAAACTCTCATACAGAAAAACGACAGTATCGGCGAGGTTGTGGTGACAGGCGCCCATGTTGTTAATCAATACCTTGGTAGTCGTAGCGAAGAAAAGGCCTTTATTCATGTCGGACCGACCACATGGCTACGCACCGGTGATGCTGGCAGGCTTGATGAAAGAGATAGATTGTGGCTAATGGGGCGTTGTACCGCCAGAGTCAGCGATGGTGAGTCGAGTTATTATCCGTTGGCTGTCGAACCGGCCATCTCACTTATTTCGGGCGTCAAGCGCAGTGCCTATTTACAGGCCAACGGCAAGAAGGTTCTGGTTATAGAAACCACAGAACCCTCTGTGCCCGAGCAATCTTTTCTTAACCATGTTATCCAGCAGCTTTCCGGCGCGGTGGTTGACGAGTTGATCGTGGTGAAAAGAATCCCCGTCGATAGGCGCCTTCACTCAAAAACAGACTACCCACAGCTACGAAATCTTCTGGAGAATGGAAAGTATCTTATGAGGTTTAATATAGGATGAGGCAACAAAACGGGGACTAAAGTAACTTATCCTGGATCGCCGTGAGTGGCTTGTATCTCAGCGCCTGTCCTTGCCAATAAATTTACTCATCCCTTCGGTAATACCTAGGAACCTCGCAACGCGATCGAACCAGACTATCGGCAATGTGTGTAGAGGCCAGGAGACATAGGCAAACCAGGGGGTAACAACTCGCGCACGATCTTTTTCGATGGCAGAGATGATCCGCGATGCCACATACTCTACCTCAGATATAGGCAACAACCACCTGAAGCGGGTGGTCACGCCAGAAAACATGCCGGTATTCATATAGTAGGGACAGACTACGGTGGTACGTACATTGGCCTTCAATCGATGAATTTCCATACGCAGCGACTCATCAAAACCCAGCAGGGCAAACTTGCTGGCACAGTAATCCGTCAGGCGCGGTGCACCAACTATGCCAGCAGCTGAGGATATTGTTACGATATGACCATCATCCTTTTGCAGCATGGATGGCAGAAAGGCGCGAACAGTCCAGAAGTGCGCCAGCACATTCACTGCGAAGGTGTTTTCAATATCCTCGGTTGTCAATTCAGTAAAGTACTTACCTGACACAATGCCTGCATTATTGATCAGCACATCAATATGGCCACATTCATCACGCACTCTTTGTGCCGTCTCCTCAATCACTGCTCTATCTCGCAGATCACAAACGTAATGGTGAACTCTATAGCCTTTATTAGCCAAGCCGGATCTAACACCAGCGAGCCGTTGACTATCTGAATCCAGGAGTATCACGATGGCACCCTGAGACGCAATCATTTCAGACAAAACAGCACCAAGCCCACTTGCGGCACCGGTAATAAGGACATTTTTCCCTGAAAGAGTTGTCATTTTACACTAGCCATCATCACCCTGTAGTCATGTGCAGGAGTATGGTAGTAGAAGCTTTAACGTTCATAGTTTATGAATCATCTTTATTTATAAATAGCATCTTATTCAGTAAGTGATAACAAATCTTCAATAGAGGCTTGTTTACCATTTTACCACCATGCTTGACTGGTAACTGCGACAGTTTATCGCATGCAATCTCAATGGCCTTGTCGTGATAACTATGGATAAAAAAAAGTCCTCTGGCGATATCCCATTTGCTGCGTATTTCCTCATCACTGATATGCGTTCCGAATGAGCGCAGCCCTGCGATGCTACCGCCATGACGTATGAACAGACCATAAATATCCTTTACCCTATCGACATCAAGTTCTCTGCCTATGGTGTAATCTTCAAAGCGCCCATCCATGGCGAGTAGTGCTGTCTCGGCAAGGCAGGCGTAGACAGTATGCTCTGGCAAACCAATATCGTAGCCAACATTCACCACGCCAGGAAGATGGACTTGCCCTCCACTGATAACAAGAACGTCAGGGCGCGCCGATGCTTCTTCTTCGCTGATATCAGGGGGCATGGAGACATCGCAGATCACCGCGCCGGGTTTACAGTGGGCAATATCGATAAGTCGCTTGCCCATCGCAGATGTTGCAGAGATAATGAGGTCGCACTCGGCAACATTACCTGCTGTGCTTGTTGCGATGGATACATGAAGGTGTGGATGTTGCTGCTTGATCCTCTCACGCAACCGTAGTAACCGCACGGGATCGATGGAGACTAGAACAAGCCGGCGCACCGTCTCAGCCAATAACCAACTGCAGGCGGCACCTATCGAACCGGTAGCCCCTACAACCATCGCCGTACATGAATCAAGTTCGGTTCCTGTTATCTCAAATGCCTTTCTGCAT
>JBFFJV010000144.1:0-6636 GCA_041555695.1 Thiohalomonadaceae bacterium
GATGGATACACTGATGATGTCGACGACTTCCCTCTTGATGTGAATGAGTGGGTCGATACCGACGGAGATGGTTTCGGTGATAATGGTGACGCCTTCCCGGACGATGCAACTGAGTGGGCGGATACCGACGGTGATGGCCTGGGCGACAACGCTGATATCGATGCCGATGGCGATGGCGTGGATGACAATCAGGACGCCTTCCCGACTGATGCCAGCGAGTGGCTGGACAGTGATGGTGATGGTGTCGGGGACAACAGCGATCTCTTCCTGAACGACTCAACCGAGTGGGCAGACAATGATGGTGATTCAATTGGTGATAATGCCGACACCGATGATGACAACGATGGTGTGGCAGATAGCGATGATGCCTTCCCGCTGGATGCCACCGAGTCGCTCGATACCGACGGAGATGGTATCGGCAATAACGCCGACACCGATGACGATGGAGATGGCGTTGAAGACAGTATTGATGCCTTCCCGCTGGATGCATCATTGAGTGTTGTGCCTAGCAGCGGTGGTGGTGGTAGCACCGCCCCATTGACCCTGCTTGCTACGGGAATGTTGTTGTGGCTGCGCCGCCGCAGAAGAGTGCGAGTAGATGAGCGGCAGGCGGCTTGAGTATCGTTGTGCTTAGAAGACAACCTCTAGGTACATGGTGAAACCAAAATGGAAAAGGAGAAGTAACAAATGAAACTGTCTTACATTGCGACTGGCATTGCCCTGTTTGCGGCATCCCTTTCGGCATCTGCTGGTGATTTCATGAATGGCGAGCAGATAAAGGCCGCCGTATCTGGAAAAACAATGACCTGGAGTCACATGATCAAAAGTAAATCGGGGAAAAGCTATTATGCCGAAGACGGTAAGGTTACCGGTGTCGCCAACGGCACGCCACGTGAAGGAACCTGGTCGATTGAAGGGGACAATCTCTGTGTGAGCTATGGTAGTTGTCTGGCGATTGAAACCGACGGCGAGGGTGGCTTCTATAAGGTAAAGAACGGCTCGAAGCGGGTGGTGCATATCAAACTTATAGAGGAGGGAAATACCGTTAACTAATCCATCCACTACTGGAGTGGCAAGCCTGCTTTTAGCCGCTTGCCTGCTCCAGCATCTCCCGCGCATGCGACAGCGTCTGCTCGCTGATATCGATACCGCCCGACATGCGGGCGACTTCGGAGACACGCTGCTCGCCTTCAATGACTTCCACGGTGGTGCGGGTATCTTTTTTATCGCTGCTCTTACTAATACGGAAGTGGTTATGCCCCTGGGCGGCAACCTGCGGCTGGTGGGTAACGCATAGCACCTGACGCTCACTCCCCAGGGTGCGCAGCTCGCGCCCGACCATCTCAGCAACACCGCCACCGACACCCACATCGACCTCGTCAAAGATCAGGGTCGGGATGCCGCCCTTGCCGGCGGTGATCACCTGAATTGCCAGGCTGATGCGCGACAGCTCACCGCCGGAGGCGACCTTGCTCAGGGGGCGCAACGGCTGCCCCGGGTTGGCGCTGACCTGAAACTCGATAGTCTCCTGACCGTGAGCACTGGCGATGGCATCAATAGGGGAGAGGGTAATATCGAAACGCCCTTCACCCATACCCAGCTGCTGCATGTTTTTGCTGATGAGATCCGAGAGTTTTTTCGCTGCCTTCTTTCTGCCGCTGCTCAGTTTGTCGGCGGCCTTGTGATAGTCGGCGAGGGTGGCATCTATCTCGGCCTGTAGACCGTCGAGGCGGGTGCCGGCCCCTTCGAGTTCTGACAGCTCCTGTTGCTGCTGTTCAAGAAGTTGCGGCAACTGCTCAGGTTCTACACGGTGTTTGCGAGCCAGCTCGTGGATCACGCCAAGGCGCTGCTCTACGGTGTTGAGTCGTGCGGGATCGTTGTCGAGGGAGTCGAGGTAGTGGCGCAGTTCCCCAGCGGCCTCACGAGCCTGAATGGCGGCCCCCTCCAGTAGCTCGTTGGCCGGGGCCAGAGCGCCATCTACCGCTTGTAGCGCCTGCAACTCGCGTAGCATGCGATCAAGCAGCGAGACCATGGCCGACTCATCATCTTCATACAGCTGCACGGCGGCACGTTGTGCCCCCTCCTGCAGCCTGGAGATGTTGGCCAGCTTGCTGTGTTCTTCGTCCAGGGCGGCGATCTCATCGGCTTCGAGTTGCAGCCCCTCAAGCTCTTCCACCTGATAACGCAGCAGCTCCAGTCGTGAGTCACGTTCACCGGCGAGGCGTTGCAGCTCATCCAGTTCCTGCTGCAGCTGCTGCCACTGATGGAAGTATTGTGCCGTCTGTTTCAGCAGTGCCGCATGGTTGGCATAGCCATCCAGCTGCTGGCGCTGAACATCGCGCTTGAGCAGTGACTGGTGGGCATGCTGGCCGTGGATATCGACCAGCTGCTCGCCAAGCTCGCGGAGCATCTGTAGCGGCGCGGGCTGGCCGTTAATAAAGGCACGGGAGCGGCCCTCGGCGTTAATGGTGCGGCGCAGGATACACTCGCCGTCCATATCCAGCTCGTGCTGCTGCAACCATTCATTCACTGAGGGGAGGGCCTCTGTGCTGAAGGTGGCGGCGATCTCGGCGCGATCACTGCCATGGCGTACCACGCCACTGTCGGCACGATCACCCAGGGTGAGCCCGAGGGCCCCCAGCAGAATTGATTTACCCGCACCGGTCTCGCCGCTGAGCACGCTCATACCCTGCTCGAAGTTGAGCTCCAGAGACTCCACCAGCGCAAAGTTACGGATTTGCAGATGACTTAACATGATTAGTGCCTGGTAAGGTGAGATCGCGAGATTGTGAGGTCATTAAGTCGTAACCCCGGTACCTTTGTTCCCGTTGCAGCGATCTTGCGATCTGCCGATGTTACGACCTTACGATTTAACGACCTCACGTCATTATCCCCAGTTGAGCTTTTCGCGCAGGATGTGAAAGTGGTCGTGATCAATCGGGTGAATCATCTTAACCGGGTGCTCTTTTTTGCGGATCTGGATACGATCCCCGGCGACCACCCCGAGGTTGATCTGGCCGTCGCAACTGATCTGCGCATGTACCTGCCCCTGGCCCTTGACCACGATCTCCACCACCGTATTGGCGTCGATGACGATGGGGCGGTTGCTCATGGTGTGGGGGCAGATGGGGACCAGAATCACCGCGTTGAGGCAGGGCTGCATGATCGGGCCACCGCCGGAGAGGGCATAGGCGGTAGAGCCGGTGGGGGTGGAGACGATGAGTCCATCGGAGCGCAGGGTGTAGACGAAGGTACCATTTATATAGGTATCTACTTCGATCATGCGCGCCACGTCCCACTTGTGTACCACCACGTCATTGAAGGCATCGCTCTGGCTGATCTGCTCGCCATCACGCAGCACCCGGCACTGCAGCAGGAAGCGATCCTCCTCGGTGTATTGCCCCGAGAAGATCTCATCAAGCTTGGTCTCAAGTTCGTGGGGAGAGATATCGGTAAGAAAGCCGAGGCGGCCCATATTCAGGCCCAGCAGGGCGATATCATGGTGGGCCAGGCTGCGGGCGGCGTTGAGGAAGGTACCGTCACCGCCCACCACGATGGCCAGATCACATTTGCGCCCCAGCTGTTCGCGGTTGACGATCTCCAGCCCGTGATCAGGCCAGATTTCTGCCGTCGCATCATCTAATAGTATGGATACATCGTTGCGGGAGCGGAGGTATTCGTAAAGCGCGCGCAATGGTTCACTTACGCCGCTTTCAGCGTATTTCCCTATGATGCCGATATGCTTGAAACTCTTGATCATGCTCCCCCCCAAAAACTCCCCGAAAGTTAACACGTTAGGCCAAGTCAAGCCAAGCATCGTTACGGCTTGACACTCTCCCTGTTAAATGGATAATCCCATTAGCACTCGGATTGAGTGAGTGCTAATAATTGTGATGATGAGATTAGTGAGAAACACCATAGATGTCCGGTACCGAGCTTAACGACCGCGCGCAGTTACTGCTGAAAAATCTGGTGGAGCGTTATATCCGCGACGGCCAGCCGGTTGGATCACGCACTTTGTCGCGTGATGAGCAGGTGGCGCTGAGCCCTGCCACAGTGCGTAATGTGATGGCCGACCTGGAGGATCTGGGTCTGATCCATGCACCGCATACCTCGGCAGGGCGGGTGCCCACCAGCAAGGGTTATCGCCTGTTCATCGACAACCTGCTCACCATTAAGCCGCTCAACCGCGGTACCGTGAGCACGATTGAGAAGCAGATTGGCAGCAGTGTCGACTCCAATCAGCTGCTGGTTAGCGCCTCGCGTCAGCTCTCGGATATCACCTCGATGGCCGGGGTGGTGATGCTGCCGAAACATGAGGTAGCAGCGTTACGGCAGGTGGAGTTCCTGCCCCTCTCCAGCCGCCGTGTTCTGGTGATTCTGGTGATTAACGAGCGGGAGGTGCAGAACCGTATCATTCACACCTCACGTGACTACAGCCCGGCTGAGCTGCAGCAGATCGCCAATTATCTGACCCAGCTGTGTGCCGGGCAGGACTTGCGCCAGGCTCGCGAGCGGCTATTGCGTGAGATGGACGAGGCGCGCGCCACGATGAATCAGCTGATGGCCGATGCCATTGAGATGGCCGCGCAGGCTTTTGCCACCGAGAGCAGTGAGAATGACTACTTGATTGAGGGGCAGACCAATCTCATGTCCTACGCCGATATGGGGGATATGGAGCGGCTGCGTAAGTTGTTTGAGGCCTTTAACCAGAAGCGGGACATCCTGCACCTGCTGGATCAGTCGCTGCACTCCAACGGGGTGCAGATCTTTATCGGTGAGGAGTCGGGATACGAGGTGCTGGGGGACTGTAGTGTGGTCTCTGCCCCCTATAAGGTTGATGATAAGGTCATCGGCGTACTGGGCGTGATTGGCCCCACCCGCATGGCCTACGAAAAGGTCATACCTATAGTCGATATGACGGCAAGGCTACTGGGCAACTCACTGAACCAGTTGAAGTAGTCGCAACATAGAATTTGGGTTTAATCCTGTCGTATGACGGGACAGTTTATGCAAGCGGAGTAAGTAATGAGCGAAGAGAAAATGTCAGCCGGAACCGAGACCGAGGAGGCCGTTGCTGCGGCAACCGAGGAGGAGGCGACTGCAGCGACCCAGGCGGAGGCTACTGCCGGGGTAGCGGGTACCAGTGAAGACAGCAGTGAGGATCTGGCGCTGCTGCTGGAGGATGCCCGTGCCAAGGTCGATGACCACTGGAATCAGGTGCTACGCATGCAGGCCGAGCTGGAGAATACCCGGCGTCGCGCTGCTACGGATGTAGAGCGGGCGCACAAGTTCGGCCTGGAAAAATTTGCCACCGAGTTGCTGCCGGTGATCGATAGCCTGGAGATGGGGCTGGCCGCCGCCCAGGGTAGCGACCATGAGGTCGCACAGAAGCTGCATGAGGGCACCGAACTGACCCTGAAGATGTTTAGCGGCGTACTGGAGAAGTTCGGCGTTAACGAGGTCAATCCGCTGGGCGAACCCTTCAACCCCGAGTTGCATCAGGCAATGAGCATGCAGCCTTCTGAGGAGTATGCGCCCAATACCGTCACTGCAGTGATGCAAAAGGGGTATGTGTTAAATGAGCGCCTGATTCGTCCGGCGATGGTGATGGTGAGCAAATAAGCTCTTGAATTCGAATTCGTCGTCATTATGTACGGCTTAAGACTTTTTCCCCCCTTGATGATCCTTGGGGAGATGTAACAAAACTTTTGGAGAATGAATATGGGCAAGATTATTGGTATCGACCTGGGCACCACCAACAGCTGTGTGGCTGTGATGGAAGGTGGTAAGCCACGCGTTATCGAGAACAGCGAGGGTGGTCGTACTACGCCGTCTATCATCGCCTACAGCAAGGATGATGATGAAGTATTAGTTGGCCAGTCGGCCAAGCGTCAGGCCGTTACTAATCCTGAAAACACCCTGTTCGCTATCAAGCGTCTGATCGGTCGTCGTTTTGAGGATGCCGAGGTGCAGAATGACATCAATATGGTGCCCTATAAAATCGTTAAGGCCGACAATGGCGATGCCTGGGTTGAGGTGAAGGGCAAAAAGATGGCTGCCCCCGAGATCGCTGCCAAGGTACTGCAGAAGATGAAAAAGACCGCCGAGGAGTATCTCGGTGAAACGGTAACCGAAGCGGTCATTACCGTACCGGCCTACTTCAACGACTCGCAGCGTCAGGCCACCAAGGATGCGGGCAAGATCGCCGGTCTCGATGTTAAGCGCATCATCAACGAGCCTACCGCTGCGGCACTCGCCTTTGGTATGGACAAGCAGACCGGGGATCGCAAGATCGCCGTCTACGACCTGGGTGGCGGTACCTTCGATATCTCGATCATCGAGATCAACGAAATCGACGGTGAGCACCAGTTTGAGGTGCTCTCTACCAATGGTGATACCTTCCTCGGTGGTGAGGACTTCGAATTGCGTCTTATCGACTACCTGGCCGATGAGTTCAAGAAGGATAGCGACGTTGACCTGCACAAAGACCCGCTGGCGCTGCAGCGCCTGAAAGAGGCCGCTGAGAAGGCGAAGATTGAGCTCTCTTCCAGCCAGCAGACCGAGATCAACCTGCCTTACATCACCGCTGACGCCTCAGGTCCCAAGCACCTTAACCTGAAGATCACCCGTGCC
>JBFFJV010000145.1:0-6582 GCA_041555695.1 Thiohalomonadaceae bacterium
CCTGCTGCTTGAGTCAGACACCAAATACGCACAGCTAATCGCTCTGATGGATGCCGCGCGTAGTAAGATGATCGCCCGTGGCCTGTCGGCAGAAGAGGTGGCGATGTTTCCCGATATCTCTATCGGCGATGCGCCGGGTTCGACTTCAGCGGAGACAGAGCGATGAAGATGCCGCGCTTTGCCGGTCGTGCGGCAGAATACCGTAAACAGGCTAGAAGTGGTGGTGGGCTTAATCTGGTGTCGTTGATGGATATCTTCACCATCCTCGTCTTTTTCCTGCTGGTCAACTCTTCCAGTGTGCAGGAAATGCCCAATAGCAAGTCGGTGAAACTGCCGCAGTCGACCTCGGACCGTCTGCCCGCAGAGACCCTGTTGTTGCTGGTCAACAGTCAACATATTCTGGTGCAGGGACGTCCCGTTGTGACGCTCGCCGAGATCACCGGCCAGGAGGAGTTGATAATTGAGCCGCTGCTCGATGAGTTGCAGCACCACGCGGCCCGTAGCGGCCTGCTGCCATCCGCCGGGGAGGGGGGGGCGCCCAAAGAGGTGACGATTATGGGGGATAAGGAGATCTCCTACAGTCTGCTGAAGCGTATTGTCGCCACCTGTTCGCGCGCCAACTACAGCAGCATCTCGCTGGCGGTGATGCGCAAGGCTAAGGAAAAGGTCTAGGTGATGGCTACCATGACAATGGAGCGGGGCTATCTGCCATGGAATCGCAATACCGGCGAGGAGAGACTGTTTCTCAAGACAGTTCTGATTGTAATGGTGGTAGCGCTGCTACTTGGCCTTGTCGTGCCGTTGTTCGACCTGCCGGAGCCGGACCGTGAGCGGGCAGTAACGGTACCCCCGCGACTCGCCAAGTTCTTGCTGGAGCGCAAACGCATCCAGACACCAAAGGTAGAGGTGAAGAAGGAGGAAAAAAAGGCCGAGGAGGTAAAGGGGGAGGAGAAGCCAAAGGAGCAGCCAAAAGAGAAGAACAGGGCACGCGAAAAGGCAAAGAAGAGCGGACTGCTGGCACTGGCAGATGAACTTTCGGCATTGCGTGCAACCGATGCGGCAAATAAGGCCAAACAGAGTTCCGTACTGAGTACCGGTGGTAGCAGGAGCGTGAGTCTTGGCGGCAATGTTATCGCTTCTGCCTCCCGGGGCAGTGGCGGCATCGATACCAGCGGTTATAGTCGCGATACCGGCAAGGGAGGGGAGCTGGGCGAACATGCTGTTGCCAGTGCGCAGGCGGTTAATCCCTCGCTGGTGGCGATGGCGGAGGAGGAGTTCAAGCGCACCAGTCAGCCCAGGCATCGGGATCAGGAGTCGGTGATACGGGTGCTCGATAGTAACAAGGGGCGAATCTATGCCATCTATAATCGGGCGCTACGCAAGAATCCGATGCTGACGGGTAAGCTGGTGTTGGAGCTGACCATCGAACCCTCCGGTAAGGTCAGTGCCTGCCTTGTGATCTCCAGTGAACTGGATGATGAGGCGCTGGAGCGCAAGCTGGTGGCTCGCATCAAGATGCTGGAGTTTGCTGTTGAAAAGGTACCGGCTTATACCTTCAGGTATCCGATCGAATTTCTACCGTCCTGATTGAGATTGTTGATTTATCCAGTAGCAGCATAGATAATCTGCCGCCGATAGAGCCTGACTGTTACATAAGTTGTACCGGGCTGTTCTATTTTCTAGTAGGCGAAACATCGTTCTACTTAACAGATTTATGAATTAACCAGCGAAAACGGACATGATTCTGTCTCATACCTGAGGACTCTCTTTGTCAGTTGGTTGAGTTATTTTTAAAGGACTAACATGCGTCAATGGATTAACCTGCAGCACGGGCGGTTTTCTGCCACCTCTACCCCAGTCAAATTTTATCTCCGGCCTTCTGCTTACGGCGTGTGGGATGCCTCTGTATGTCAACAGCCTGAACCCGCTTGTGTGAACTCGATCAAGTTTTAGCGTAATGGCGAAGAGAGATAGCAGGAGGCGCCGATTTTGTGGCTGTGCTGGTGCATGAAGTGTGTTCGAGTCCACGGATTAAATTGATGGATATGGTTATATTTCGCCTTAGTTATGGATTACTTGCGGAATTTTTTGCGATGTTGAGAACTTTTAGGCTATTCGTGTTGCTTGCCCTTGTTGGGCTCTCCTCAGTGAGTTGGGCTGAGGAGGTATCGAAGGAGCAGATTAAGGGGCTGGACGAGCAGGTACAGGATATCAAGAAGGATGTCCTCGGTATTTCGACGGAACTGAACCTGCTTGAGGAGAAGCTGCTTTATCCCTCGAATACCCAGGTTTCCCTCTTTGTCTCCGTTGCCGCGGGCGATGACTTCCGTCTCGACTCTGTTGAGATTGAACTTGATGGTAAGGCCGTGGCCCACCACATCTACTCCTTCAAGGAGCTTGAGGCATTGCATGCGGGGGGGATGCAACGTATCTACACCGGCAATATCCGTAGTGGTGCACATCAGCTGAAGGTGGGGTTTGCCGGGAAGACAGCTTCGGGCAGCGACTATCGCAAGGCTGAAAGCTATACCTTTAATAAAGGTGTGGCACCGGGTCTGGTGGAGGTTAGCCTGGCAGGACCGGGTTCCCGCTCTAACAGCATCGAGTTCAAAGACTGGTAATCGATGCGCTGTAAACTTCTCTGCTCGACTATCCTGCTGACAGCGTCGCACGCTATCGCGGCCCCCGAGCCTGTATACACCGAACTACAAGACCCGTATTTCGCTGAGGCACTCTATCATGCCCAGCAGGGTGAGTACTTCGAGGCGATCGCGCGTCTCGACACCGAACTGAAGCAGCACTACGGTGTGGATGAGCCCCAGCTCGATTCGCTGCACTTTCATATCAATGAGGCGGAGTTCTCCGTTGGCGATATTGAGCTGTCATATCGCATGCACCGGCGAGCCGGGCGGGCGATTAAGGCGGTGATTGAAGGTAATGTTGCCCCAGCCGTGCGCAATGAGGCGATCTACAGACTGGCCCGTATCTATTTCCAGAAAGAGCAGCACATCAATGCGCTACATGCCATTGAGCGTATTGAGGGGGAGATTCCGCCGCGCATTGTCAATGATGTGGAGTTCCTGAAGGCACAGATCTACATGTCCACCGGGCGGTTCAGCGATGCGGAGAAGATCTTTTCATCACTGCAGGGCGAGACAAGTCACGAAGGGTTCTCCTCGTATAACCTGGGTGTGTCACAGTTTGCACAGAACAAGGTGGAGGAGGGGACGCAAAGCCTGGCCCGGGCGGGAGGGATTAGCAGCTCACAACGTGCTGTCCAGGCGATTAAGGATAAATCCAACCTGGTGCTGGCAAGTCGTTTCATGGACGAAGGTCAACTGCAGAATGCGCAAAAATATTTCGATCGCGTACGTCTGGATGGGCCATTCTCAAATCGGGCGTTACTTGGATTCGGCTGGGCCGAGGCTAAACAGGAAAAATATGATCGCGCCCTGGTACCGTGGAGCATCCTCGCCAAGCGCAATGTCACCGACCCTTCTGTTCAGGAGGCATTGCTTGGTGTGCCTTACGCCTACGGCAAGCTAGGCCTGTACGGTAAGTCGGCACTGATGTACAACAGCGCCCTTAACGCAATTAGTGGCGAACTGGACAAACTGGATGCCTCGATCACGAGTATCAAGAAGGGGGCGTTTCTCAAGGCGCTGGTGAGGGAAGAGCTGAAAAAAGATGAGGGCTGGGTAATTCGGTTGCGTGAGTTAGAGGAGACCCCTGAGACCTACTATCTTATGCAGCTCATGGCATCGCATGACTTTCAGTCATCACTGCAAAATTACCTGGACCTTGAGGCGCTGCGCAAGAAACTCGACTCGTGGGGAGAGTATTACGCCTCGTATGAGGAGGTGATTGCTATCCGCCGTCAGTACTATGAACCACTGTTGCCTTCGATCGATGAACAGTTCCGCAAACTGGATTCAAGAATTAGACTTCGCCTTGAGCAGCGTGACAGGATCGCTACCCGTCTCAAGACCATGCTGGTCTCCCCACGCCCCGACTACCTGACCACTGCCGGGGAGCGTATCGCCAGGGCGAAGATTGCACAGCTGGAAAAACAGGCTGGCGGTGTGATGCAGAATGAAAATCATCCCACTGTGCAGCGCCTCAATCGCCTGAAAGGCATCCTGCACTGGAATATTACCACGCAGTACGATGAGCGTCTGACGGAGGCATTCAAACACCTCACCGAACTGGATGAGGATCTTGCCCACCTCAAGGAGAAGTACAACTCATTTGTGCGTACCCGACAGGCCGCCACACAGAGCTATCAGGGCTATGACAAGCAGATTCACCGTCTGAGGATTAAAACCAAGAAGGCTAAGGAGCAGGTTAAGATCCTGATGGCACGCCAGGGTCACATGCTAGAGGTAATGGCCGTCAACGAGCTGATGACACGCCGGCAGAAGCTGGAGCAGTACCAGGTCAAGGTGCGTTTTGCGATGGCAGAAAGTTATGACCGCGCTACGATGCAGCAGACTCCCGGGGTAGAAAAAGGGGAGGCTGAGGATGCATCACTAAGCGTTGAGCCTGCCAGTCAGGACGCTGCGCAATGAACCGGCGTCACCTGCTGCTGTTGCTGCCACTGATGGTGTCAGCCTGTTCCATCTCTAATGAACGGGGAACCCTGGCTGAGCTGCGCAGTGTGGAGATCGAACTGAAGGATGAAAAGATCGGCGACGGTCTTGAGAAGGCGATGGCGAGTTACCGGCAATTCCTCGAACAGACGCCTGAAAGTGCCATGACACCCGAGGCCATTCGGCGTATTGCCGACCTGAGTATTGAAAAGGAGTATGGCTACGTTGATGGTGGTGACGGCAAAGACACTGCTGCTACTTCGGTGACAAAGCAACGCCGGGAGATTTCGCTGGAACAGCCGAAGTCGGCAGCACCTGTCGCCCTTGATAATACGGCTCCGTCTCTCTCAAACACGGCCTCTACGGGAAAGATTGCGAGTGTTGGTGGCGAGTCGGAAAATGACTTCGAGCAGCGTGTCGCACAGGGTGAAACGGTACAGCCTGAGCCCGCGCGTCGCCTTGATGCACCTTTGCCAGAGGGCGGTGATGATCTGGGTAATGCGAATGCCGAGCAGGCTATCGCAATGTATAAGAAGTTGCTTGAGAAATATCCGCTGTATGAGCGTAATGACCAGGTGTTATACCAGATGTCCCGCGCCTACGAGGAGCTGGGTGAGGTTGACGCTGCAATGGAGGTGATGAACCGCTTCGTTAAAACATACCCAGTATCCAAGTATATGGATGAAGTACAGTTTCGCCGCGCCGAGTATTACTTTACACGAAAGAAATACATGGATGCCGAGGAGGCTTACCAGTCTATCGTTACCATGGGGGCGGTATCTTCCTATTACGAATTGGCCTTATATAAGCTCGGCTGGTCATTCTATAAACAGGAACTCTATGAGGAGGCGTTGCACAAATATTTCGCCCTGTTCGATTATAAAATATCGATTGGTTATGACTTTGACCAGTCTGATGATAAGAGTGCAAGCAAGCGTGTAGAAGATACCTATCGTGTAATTAGTCTTAGCTTCTCCAACCTGGGCGGCCCTGATTCCGTAGTGGATTATTTTGCACGTAATGGCAATCGTAGCTATGAGGATAAGGTCTATAGCCACCTGGGTGAGTTTTATCTAACCAAGCGCCGTTATAGTGATGCTGCAGCATCGTACAAGGCGTTTATTAATCTGTACGCACTACATGAGGTGTCGCCGCACTTCAATATGCGTGTGATTGAAATCTACAAAAAAGGTGGTTTCGCCAAGTTAGTGGTTGAGGCGAAAAAGGAGTTTGCACAGACGTATGCTCTGAACGCGGAGTACTGGCAATACTTTGACGTTAATGCACGGCCAGATGTAATTGGCTACCTCAAGGGTAACCTTAAGGACCTGGCGAACCATTACCATGCGCTGTATCAGAACAAGCAATTTGTTAAAGACAAGTCGGGAAATTATCAAGAGGCCTTGCTGTGGTATCGTAATTTTCTCTCATCCTTCCCCAGCGATCAGGAGTCGCCGGCTCTGAATTATCAAATGGCCGACCTTATGCTTGAGAATAAGGACTTTGGCGATGCCGCCATTGCCTATGAAAATACGGCCTATAATTATCCGTTGCACGAAAAGTCTTCAGCTGCTGGTTATGCGGCGGTCTATGCCTATCGTGAGCATCTGAAGGTTGTCACACAGTCTCGCCGGGGTGAGGTAAAGCAGCAAATTATCAAAAGCTCTCTCAAGTTTGCAGATACCTATCCTGAACATGAAAAGGTCACCATCGTACTGGGTGCCGCGGCTGATGACCTTTACGAGATGAAGAACTATGAGCTGGCCGTGAATACAGCACATAAGCTGATTGATAATTACCCGGGTGCAGAGAAAGAACTGTTGCGTTCAGCCTGGTTGGTTGTGGGGCACGGTTCATTTGATATGAAGCAGTTTGCCGCTGCGGAGAATGGCTATCTTAATGTCCTGGCACTAACCGCTGAAACGCACAAGTCACGACCTAAGCTGTATGAGAACCTTGCCGCCTCAATCTACAAGCAGGGTGAAGAGGCGAA
>JBFFJV010000146.1:0-6554 GCA_041555695.1 Thiohalomonadaceae bacterium
GGCAAAGAGAGCTACATTTCGACCACACGCCCGCCAAACAGCACCAGCGAACCATGGTTTCGCACCGTCCCATCGTTACCGAATTCAAAGCTGTACTCCCGGCGCAGACGCATCCGCCCATCACGCCCCCGACGCGGCCGTAGCCGCTCCAGCAGCACCGTCTCGTCAAGCAGCTGCAGGCCATGCCGCTCACAGGCGCGTCGTGCCGCCAGTACCGCCTGTTCCCGTGCCTGGGCACCGGCAAACCAGTACCATGCCAGAGAAATACCTATAATCAGAAAAAGAGCTTCCACCACTACTCCAAAAATTGTACAACTCAGGCGATAATGACAGTTAACTGCCCTAGCGGAAACCATCACCATGCTGGTAAATGAACTCACACCTGAACAACTCGACCTTCTGGTCGCCCGCGCCCAGGGGCTGGAGATCTTCAACAGCGACGATGGCCACCTCTACTATCATCCCGGCCATAACCTGCCGCCCCGGCGCTGGAATCCCACCCGCTACTGGTCACAGGGCGGGCCCATCATCGAACATCAGCAGATTGATCTCAACTGGGATACCGAAGGCACCGGTGAGTGGTCGGCCTCCATCGACCCCGATGTACTGAGCCATGGCAGCAGCGTACTGGAAGCGGCGATGCGCGCCTTCGTCACCCTGAAATTCGGCGAACAGGTCGATATTTAACCTACTAACCAGCGGACTATCACAAAATGAGCACAGACACCCTCACCCTCACCCGTCCCGACGACTGGCACCTGCACCTACGGGATGGCGACGGCCTCAAGGCGGTGGTCGGGCATACTGCCGAGCGTTTTCACCGTGCCATTGTGATGCCCAACCTCAAACCACCGGTCACGACCACTGAGCTGGCACTGGCCTACCGTGAGCGAATCCTTGCCGCCCTACCAACAGACAGCAACTTTGAACCGCTGATGACCCTCTACCTCACTGACAATACCTCACCGGAGGAAATACAGAGGGCAGTGGAGAGCGGCGTCATCAAGGCAGTAAAGCTCTATCCGGCCGGCGCTACCACCAACTCCGACTTCGGGGTGAGCCATATCCACAAACCGGAAGCAGCCCTTATGGCGATGGCCGAACTGGGGATGCCGCTGCTGGTACACGGCGAGGTGACCGAGGCCCATGTTGATATCTTTGACCGTGAGGCGGCGTTTCTCGATACAGTACTCAAACCACTACTTGAGCACATACCCGATCTGAAAGTCGTGGCCGAACACATTACCACCCGCGAAATGGCCGACTTCGTACTGCACGCCGGTGAGCAGGTCGCCGCCACCATCACCCCACAACACCTGCTGCTCAATCGCAATGCCATGCTGGTAGGCGGTATGCACCCGCACAACTACTGCCTGCCGGTGTTAAAACGCGAAAGCCACCGCGAGGTGCTGCTTGAGGTTGCCACCTCCGGTAACACGAAATTCTTCCTCGGCACCGACTCCGCGCCACACCCAAGGGGGGCCAAGGAGAGTGCCTGCGGTTGTGCCGGCATCTACTCCGCCCATGCCGCCATTGAGCTTTACGCCGAGGCCTTCGAACAGGCCGGCGCACTCGACAAACTTGAGGGTTTTGCCAGCCATCACGGCGCCGACTTCTACGGCCTGCCGCGCAACAGCGACACGATTACGTTGAAAAAAGAGCCATGGGAGGTACCGGCCAACTATCCCTTCGGTGATGAGGTGGTGGTACCATTTCGTGCTGGTGAGTCCATCCGCTGGAGGCTGGCATAAAGGGGCCACAGGCCAGCTTGAACTGGTAATGCAGTGGCCACATGTAACCTTGTATCAGGTAAAGGAATTAAAATGACCATGACGAATAGCCGCTTACTGCTTGAGATAAACAAGTCGATTAAGGATTTAAACCGCAGCATCATCAACCCGAGGATCAAAGAGCTGAAGGTTGATGATCTTTCCCCGGTGATCGAGATGGTGGCAACCGCCAGGGCGGCTTACCTGGAAGAGGTCTTCAACCTCGCAAGTACCCTCGACGGAAAGCAACCATCAACTGAGCAGCTCAAGCGCCTGCAGCATCTGAGGGTATCCTTTGAGGAACTGGCGAAGGGCTCACAGGCACTGGAGACCGCTATCGAACGCGGGTATCTTGATGTAGAGGGTGGATAACCTGAATACGGTAATTGAACCCTGTTAACGGCACAGCCAGCCAAATTATGAACTCACAATGCTGCTATTAAATTTCCGCCAGCAAAGTAGAACTTAAACAGTTAAATATTTTTTAAAACAGTCGATCTCATCCAGCATAACAGCAACTCCTGCATCGACACGTTCCACCGGCACCGGATTAAGTTTCAACTGCCCCTGAAGGCTGGCAGCTTCTGCATGAATCATCAACGCACCGACTATGCTCGCGGAACCGGCCAGTTTGTGGACGACATCGTATAATGCCGCATAGTCACCATCAGCATGGGCCGCATGGATCGCCGTCTCACTCTCTGGCAATAGTTGCAGAAATTTCTCCAGCAGCAGTTGCACCGTATTTTCATCTCCACCCACTGCCGCCAGTGCGGCGTCGTGGCTGTAGACCTGCGGAGCATCAACCACGCCCGTGTTCTGTTGCGAGCTGTCACTATGCTCACTAGCACCACCACACCACCTGGCAACCATGGCAAACAGCTGCTCCGGTTTATAGGGCTTTGCGAGTAGATCATTCATTCCCGCCTCATACACCTCCTGGCGTTTCTCGGGAAAGGCATGTGCCGTCAGGGCGATGATAGGAACCTCATCAGCGACTTTCATTGAGCGTCGCAACTCTCTGGCAGCCTCGACTCCGCTAATCTCCGGCATCTCCAGGTCCATTAACACCATATCAAAGTGTTGTGTCGCCGCCAGTTCCAACGCTGCCGTAGCACTTTCTGCAGCAACCACCTCGACCCCTTCGTTAGAGAGCAGAGTTGTGGCCACCGTTAGATTAAGGGGATTATCATCAACCACCAGAATATTCAGACCTGCCAATAATGAATCTGTGCTTTTTAATAGCTCTTCAGCAGACATCCCCCCCCGAACCACGGCAGAGTCAGTCAGCGCCGATTCACTCGAAACCTGTAGACAGACCACAGCCGTAAAGCTTGTCCCCTCGCCCGGAACACTGGATAGTGTGATCTCTCCATCCATCAGGGCGACCAGGCGCTGGGTGATCACCAGTCCGAGACCAGTCCCTCCGTAGCGTCTCGTAATAGAGCCATCACATTGCTGGAAAGGCTGAAACAGCATGGCCTGTTGTTCAGGAGTAATTCCAATGCCGGTATCACTCACGGTGATACGCAGAGCGATCTCTGCACCCTCCTGCGATTCGTTATCGATATCTACAGTAACTTTGCCATGTTCGGTAAACTTGATCGCATTGCCTAACAGATTAATCAAAACCTGACGCAGCCTTACCGGATCACCATGCAACAGCGTCGGTACCTCGCTGGCTATGTTGGTGGTTAACGCCAGCCCCTTTATTTCAGCCATGGGAGCGAACAGGGCACGCACATCATCAATCAGTGTCACCAGTTCAAAATCCGTGTATTCCAGAGTGAGCATTCCCGATTCCATCTTTGAAAAATCCAGGATGTCATCAATGATGGTGAGCAGACTTTCCGCTGAGCTGGTGATGTTGTGCAGGAAGATCGACTGGCTTTCGTCCAGCTCGGTCTTATTCAGGAGGCTGGTAAAACCAATCACGCCGTTCATTGGTGTACGGATCTCATGGCTCATGGTGGCAAGAAAATCACTTTTTGCCTGGCTCGCCGCCTCGGCCTGAACTTTGGCCTGCTCTAGATCCTGAGTTCTCTCAACCACCAGGCCCTCCAGGTCCTCATGATAGCTCGCCAACTCATGATCGTAGGTCTGGATACGGTCCAGCATCTCGTTAAAACCATCCACCAGATTTCCCAGTTCATCGTTACTCAGGCGCTCTGCGCGTGCTCCAAAATCCTTGCTAACCGCCACCTTATCCATCGTCTCCAACAGCCTCTGTACCGGTACCGAGACTAAGCGCTGCAACTTGCTGGAGAGCAACAGGGCGAGCAGCATTGAGACGACAAAGACCCCAAGCCCTAGATATGACTGATTGAGCAAAATGGCATGTGCCCGACTCATATCGCCGGTTATCTGAAAGTGACCAATGGTCTCACCATCGAAAATAATGGGCTCATCAACCTTGACCTGACCCGTAAGGAATCCCCTACTGTCAGTGTGTAACTCATCTTCAGATTTGAAGCGCGCAGAGCGATACTCGGCAAATAGTTTACCGTTCTCAAGCACGATGCCCGCCCAGATAACGCCTTCCTGTGAAGAGAGGGTTTCAAGCACCTCAGTCGCGGTATCACTATCACGAAAAGCAATAGCAGCACGACTATTGGCTCCCAACACCGTCGCCAGACTGCGTAGGTCAGCTGCCGCATTATCCCGGGCCGAACTTACCTCAACAGCCATAAACAGCATCAAGCTCAACAGCAATACGACTGCGGCAGTAAGCAGGATGATCGCCTCAAGCTTTTGCTTGATCGAGGCGTTGCGCAGGATCATTGCCCCCCCTCCGGACCAACCACCTCAGCCAGGCTGAGCAGGCGTGAACTAATCGCCAGTCCCGCCTCGCGGGCAACACTGAGATTAATCTTGAAGCGGATCCTGTCCCGCTCGCGATAGAGCTCGATAATCCCACCGGAGCGGGCGAAACCGGGGAGTTCACTAACGGTCAGCACCGACTTATTACTCACAGATGCCACAATATCCCGGTAATGCCGGCTCTCCGAGCTGGCGATATAAAGCACCTGACACATTTCAGGACTCGGCACATCTTTCAGCGACTTCACGGTTACCGAATGTCCCTTAATCATCTTGCCGCTGAGTCGTGCAACTTCACCGGCCAGCTCATCTTTGCCGGCGGTGCACAGGGTCAGCGAGCCCCCCTCACCGCCCACGACACTTTCGGGCCAGCGGGTGAATTTGGCAAAATTGTAGATGAAAACGGCTTTAAGCAGACGCTCCTCCTCTGCTGAGTCCTGAGCCACTGCTGCAGGTATCACCCCCGGAACCACATACGGGAGCAGGCAAAGGCAGAGGTATACCAGCAGACTTCTGGACTGGCGCACTACTCATGCCCCCTGTACGGCGCGCTGACTCTCATCAGCAAACACCGTTCGCAGCAGAGTAGCAATCCAGAAATGGAAAGCAACGCAGTGAGGCGACAACAGTAAAGTGGGGTAAAACCTGCCATGGCATTATTGATTCGACCTATTCCAGGTGGCTAATGTTCTAACGCTCAACCAGTAATGAAGACCGGACAAGGTCACTATTCCCTTTACAGATCATCAGGAATCGTTTTGTTAGCGGAGAATTCATCAAGTTAGCTTTCCTTTTCATTTCAATTGTCCTATTGGTGTGAACCGTTGAGAAATTTATAGCGAATCTCTGCATAGAAATTGCGCTCCGGCAATGGGAGGTCATTCGCAATAGATGCCGATGCACGGGCATCCACATCAAACAGGTTGCGTACCGAGGCTGCAAACTCCCAGTTATCGGAGCCTGCATAGCGCATGGTGGTATCGGTTAACAGATAGGCCTCTGCATCGGGGCGGGAGTCTGTGGCTGAACGTGGGCGCTTACCAACCCAGTTAGCCTGCAGATCCCAGTTCAAGTCAGGCTGCAAGCCCCAGTCCATTCTCAAATAGGCCTCTCTATCCGCTTCATCGACGGCGCGATAACCGCTATCCTCCTGGCTACGCAACGTCAGGTTACCCGAAACCTTGAGATTTCTTGCGGCCTGCCACAGTGCCTCCACCTCGACACCACGAATGGTGTGGTCGCCGGTATTTTCGTAGAGCCCGGCACGCTTAATAAGGTCTCGCTGTGTAAAATGGAACAGGTTCAGATTTAACTGCAAATCATTTGTCGCGGTATAACCGAATGCCAGATCAATGGTTTGAGAGGTCTCTGGATTAAGGTTCGCATTGGGCTGGGTATAGGTGGTCCCGGAATATAACTCCAGATAAGATGGCGCGCGAAATGCCTCCCCATACATCAGTTTTGTGGTGAGCCTGTCCGAGGTATTCCACACCAGTGCCAGACGTGGATTAAGCGCATCGCCAAAATCGGAGTAGTCGTCATAACGGACTCCGGCAGTCAACTCCAGAGAATCAGAAATGGCCCATATATCCTGCACGTAGAGATGGCGTATCGTGCGGACATTTTCCGGAGCAAAGGCACCCGGGCTATCTGAAACATCGATCAACTGGGTTGGATTGGCCGGGTCAGTAATGTGATGTTCCACATAATACAGGTCTTGCAGCGTCACCCCGGCGCCAACACGTAACGCATGATTCACAATACCGCTGTAAAGTCCGCTAAGCCCAAAGATGTATCGGCGCTCCGCTGAGCGAATCTGGTTGATGACTCCATTGGGGTAGAGCGTGCCATCATCATAGCCCGGTGGACGCTCCTGAAAGCCGTCGCCAGAGGTGTAGTCCAGATGTTGATAACGCAAATCGGCATCCAGCCCCCAGTTGTCCGCAAAATTCTCGTTGTTATACA